>DATNPP010000509.1:0-4215 GCA_036703175.1 Oscillatoriaceae cyanobacterium | reverse complement strand
GCCAGGGCGGCGATCGTCGTGCGCAGCAAGAAGCGAGCATCGGAGCGGTTCACGGGCCCATTATACCCGCACGAGGCGAGCGCAACGGCGGTCGAGCGCGATATGACATGCCGCGCAACAAAAACTTTATGTTTCATTTTGGCCACTTGGGCTTATAATGGAAAAAGGCGACGCACCCGGAATTCCGCGAGTGAGATGGCCATGAAGCGCGTGCTGATTGTCGAAGACGACCACGAGGTCAACTCCCTGCTCTGCCGCTACTTGGAGCAGAGGAGCTTCAAGTGCGCCTCGGCGGACTCCGCCGCGCAGTGTATCGAGCGTCTCGAAGAGGCCGCCAGCCCCGATTTGATCCTGCTGGACTGGGAGCTGCCGGACATGGACGGCACCAATCTGTGCGCCCAGATTCGCCGCCGCGCCGAAGGCGGCGACGTGCCGGTGATCATGATGACGGGCTACCAGCAGGTGGACGAAGTGCACCGCTTCGAGGCCGTCGGCGTGAGCGCGACGATGTTCAAGCCCTTCAGCCCCCGCGAGCTGCTCGCGAAGATCGAAGAGATCACGGATCCCCAAGCCGAGTGAACCAAGCATTGCCCTCTCCCCCGGAGGGTGGGAGAGGGACGCCGAAGCCCTGTTCAGGGGCTGAGGCTGGGTGAGGGGGCGACCGCGTCCAGGCCGCACCCTGTGGCACTGGCGTGAATTTCCGCTGGCCTGGGGTCGCCCCCGCTCCCGATTGGCTCCCCTGGACGGGTCGCCAATATCCCTCTCCCACCCTCCGGGGGAGAGGGCAATGTCGTTAACGCTTTTGCCTTTCCCGGCGTACTAGCTGACGAGCGCGTTGATCTTCGTACGCAATCGGCCGACCGCCTGGGAGTGAAGCTGGCAGACGCGCGACTCGGTCACGGAGAGCACCTGGCCGATCTCTTTCAGCGTCAGCCCCTCGTGGTAATACAGCGTGATGAGCAACCGCTCGCGCTCGGGCAGCGCATCGATCGCCTGCCCCAAAATCTCGACCATCTCGCCTTGATCGAACTCGGCCGCCGGCCCCAGCCGATCGTCCGGCAGCGTGTCCAACCACGAGACCTTCTGGCCGTCGTCGCCCAGGTTCACCAGCTCGTCGAGCGACAACACCGGCGCCACGATCTCGCTCAAGCTGCGCGGCAGATCCTCGACCTTGACGCCGAACGCGCCGGCCAGCTCCTGATCCGTCGCGGTGCGGCCGAGCTGGTGCTCCACCTGGCGCACCGTCGCTTCCATCTCCTTGGCCTTCTGGCGCACCGAGCGCGGCAGCCAGTCCTGGCTGCGCAGCTCGTCGATGATCGCGCCACGGATGCGGCTGATCGCGAAGGTCTCGAACTTGAAGCCGCGCTCCGGCGAGAAGCGCTCGATCGCCGTGATCAAGCCCATCACGCCGTAGCCCATCAGATCGCCCGAATCCACCGTCGGCGGCAACGTCACGGCCATGCGCCCGACCACGTACTTCACGAGCGGCAAATACTCCATGATCAGCTTCTCCCGCGTCGCGGGATCCGGCTTCTTGGCGTATTTCTGCCACAGATCCGTAACGATGGGCATGACGGGGGACGCTCCTTCCAAGCGGTGGGCCGTGTACGAAATCGGCAGGCTATTCCTGGATCACCGATTCCACCTTGCGGGCGGCCTTCTTGAAGTCCAAGGGCTCGAAACCGGCCGGCTCCGGCGGGGCTTCCGCCTTGGCCACCTTGCGCTCCTCGACGATCGGGGCCTGAAGCTCTTCCTCATCCGCCGGCAACGTGAAATCGACCTTCGCCCCTTTGGGGGGGGCCACGGCGAGCCGACGCAACGCGGCCATGGTCTGGCCGACCAGGATTCCGACCAGCGCGCCCAAAATAGTCGCCATGGCCGCGCGGACCGCGACCACCTCGATCGGCACTCCGGACGTGAAACCCACGCACCAGACCAACAAGAAGGCGCCGCTGCCGAAAGCCAGTCCCCAATTCGGTCCTCTGTCGTTCACGGCTTCGCCCCTCCCGGTTCCACCCCTCTTGTACCCGAAACGCCCGCAAAGCTCAAGCCCGCGGCCCAGGCTACCCCACGAGCCGCGCCGGGTCTATGATCAAGGCCACACGCCCGTCTCCGAGCAGAGCGGCGCCCGAAAGATAGTGCAGCTCGCCGAGCAACGGGCTCATGGGCTTGACGGAGACCTCCTGGCGCCCCACCAGGCGATCGATCGCGATCGCCATGCGCTGCGTCGCCGTGCGCACCACGAGCAACGTGGCGGGCACGCGCGCCTCGAGCTCGAAGCGCTCGCGCAGATCGACGAAAGGCAAACATTCGCCCGTCGCGAGCGCCAAGGCCACGTCGGCCGAGCCGTCGGCGTCCAGCACCTCCTCGACCTGGCCGGCCGGAATGCCGTAGATCTCGCCGCCGACGTCCGCCAGCACGGCCTGAATCAGCGTGCGCGACAGCGGCAACTGCAAGCGGAAGGTGCTGCCCTCGCCCGGCACCGTCTCCAAACTGAGCGCGCCGCCCAGCGCGTCGAGGCGGGTCTTCACGACGTCCATGCCCACGCCGCGTCCCGAGATCGCCGTGGTCGCCCGGCTGGTCGAAAACCCCGGCGCGCAGATGATCTCGAGCAGGCGCTCCGAGGTGAGCGGGCCGCTGCCCTCGATCCACAAGCCGCGCTCACGCGCTTTCGCGAGCACGCGCCCATAGTCGAAGCCCCGGCCGTCGTCCGAGAGCGTGATGACCACGAAGGCGCCTTCTTGATGGGCGGCGAGGCGCAGATGCCCCTCGCGCGGCTTGCCGGACGCCTCGCGCTCCTCAGGCGTCTCGAGGCCGTGATCGAGCGCGTTGCGCAGCAGATGGACCAGCGGATCGCCCAATCCGTCGACGATCAAGCGATCGAGCTCGGTGTGCTGGCCGCTCACGACGAAGTCGACCTCCTTGCCGAGCTCGCGCGCCACGTCGCGCACCATGCGCGGAAAGCGGCTGAAGATCGTCTCGAGCGGCACCAGCCGTAGCCGCAACATCTCGTGATGCAATTGCCCCGCCACGTGATCGAGGCGCGCGGCCAAAGGCGCGATCACCGGATGCGCCTGGCTGAGCGCGAGCAGCTGGCCGCGCTCGGCCATCAGCTCGCCGACCAGGCTCATGAGCGCGTCGATGCGCTCGGTGGGCACGCGCACGCTCTGGCGCCGGGACGTCGGCATCGCCTCGCGAAACGCCGGACGCTGCGGCACCTTGAGGGAGATCTCGGGGCTCGGCGAGGCGGTCTCGCCGTCGAAGGCCGCGATCTGCACACGGTCGATTTCGGCGATGTTGAGCAGGCAGTTCTGCAGCGCGGGCGGCTCGGCGCCGCTCAATAGCACCAGGCTGAAGCTGTCGCCGAAGCGCTCGCCTTCGAGCGCCGAGAGCTCGGGCTGCGTCGCGAGCACGTGGCCGAACTCGGAGAGCGCGCGCATCACCATCGCGGCGCGCACGCTCTTCATGCGGCTGCCGGGCATCAAGGCGATCGCCACACGCCAGGCCGACCGGCCGTCGGCGCGCGCCTCGGCGAGCAGCTCGCACTGGGCGGCGTCGAGCGCGAGCTCGCCTTCCTCGGCGCGCTCCTCGATCACGACCTCGGCGACCTCGCCCACCTCGCACAGCGTCGCGGCGATCAGCTCGCGCGACGCGCCGCTGCGCAGCAGCACCTGGAAGGCGTCTTGCTGATCGCCCCACTCGAGTTCCTCGAACGAGGGCGTGATGCTGAGGACCTCGGCGATCGTCTCGAGCGCCGAGGTGATCATGAGCGCGCGCACGCTCTTCATGACACAGGCCGAATCCAGCGTGACGTCCGCCGTGTACAGGCGCATCGGCCCCGAGGGCCGCTCCGGCACCGAGAGCTCGATGTGCTGCACCGGCGCGCTGGGCGCGGGACGGCCGCGCTCGGCGATCGCCGCGAGCTCGCCCAGAAGCTCCGCCGCCGCGAGGCCGGGCGAACGCCCGAGCGAGACCTCGTCGACCTGCGTTTCGAGCGCGTCGACGCTGCGCAAAAGCAGATCCACCACCGACGGCTCGGCGGCGAGCGTCCGGCTGCGCAGGGCGTCCAGCACGCCTTCCATGCCGTGCGCGAGCTCGGCGAGGTCGCGATAGCCCATCGTGCTCGCCATGCCCTTGAAGGAGTGCGCCGTGCGAAAGAGGTCGTGCACCAACTCGGGATCGTCGCTGCGTTCGAGCGACAGCAGCAACTCGTTC
>DATNPP010000260.1:0-11845 GCA_036703175.1 Oscillatoriaceae cyanobacterium | reverse complement strand
CACCTTCGCGCCGCCGATCGGGAACTGCTCGCTCTCCGAGTAAATGAGCGGCGTCTTGGGGCGGTGGGTGCGCATGAACACGGGGCCCTGGTGGGCCGCGCAGGCATGCGTCAGCGCCTTGGTGGACGGCGCGTCCGCGGGCACCAGCACCGCGAAGTGCGGCAAGGCGCAGGCGAGCGCGAGGTCTTCGACGCTCTGCTGGCTCGCGCCGTCCTCGCCCAGACTGATGCCGCCGTGGGAGCCCACGAACTTGGCGTTCAGCTTGGGATTGGCGACGCCCATGCGCAGCTGGTCGAAGGTCTTGCACATCAGGAACGAGGCGAACGAGCTGGCGAACGGAATCAGATCGCAGCTCGCGAAGCCGGCGGCCATCGAGGCCAGATTGGCCTCGGCGATGCCGATGTTGAAGAAGCGCTCGGGATACTTCTTGGCGAAGCCGTTGCTCTTGGTGGACTTGGACAGGTCGGCGTCCAGCACGACGACCTTGGGATTCTGGGCGCCCAGCTCGACGAGGGCTTCGCCGTAGGCGTCGCGGGTCGCGGGGCCGAGTTTTCTTTCGCGGATGGTCATCGGGCTTCTCCTAGGCGGTCGCTTCGACGAGCTCGCGAAGCGCTTGGGCGAGCTGTTCCTGATTGGGGGCGGCGCCGTGCCACTCGTTGTTGCCCTCCATGAAGGAGACGCCCTTGCCCTTGACGGTGTGGGCCAGGATCACGGTCGGCTTGCCCTTGGTGGCGGCGGCTTCGGCGAAAGCCTTGCCGATCTGGGCGAAGTCGTGCCCGTCGATGTCCACCACGTGCCACTTGAAGGCACGCCACTTGTCCGCGAGCGGCTCGAGGTCGAGGATCTTCTCCGTCGTGTTGTCGAGCTGGTTGCGGTTCACGTCCACGATCGCGCAGACGTTGTCCAATCCCCGGGCGCCCGCGTACATCGCGGCTTCCCAGACCTGGCCCTCGTCCAGCTCGCCGTCGCCGGTGAGCACGTAGACGCGGTAGCCCTTGCCCTGCACCCGGGCCGCTTCGGCCATGCCGAGGCCGATCGAGAGGCCCTGGCCCAGCGAGCCCGTGGAGGCCTCGACGCCCGCGAGCTTGCCGAGCTCGGGGTGGCCCTGCAGCGGGCTGCCCAGCTGGCGCAGCGTGCCGTAGAGGCTCTTGTCGAAGTAGCCGGCCTCGCCGAGCGCGGCGTAGAGCGCCGGGGCGGCGTGGCCCTTGCTGAGGATGAAGCGATCGCGATCCGCCCAGTGCGGGTTCTTAGGGTCGTGGCGCAGCACGGAGAAGTACAGCGTCGTGATCAAATCGATGGCGGACAGGCTGCCGCCGGGGTGGCCGGAGTTGACCTTCGTGATCATCTCGAGGATGTCACGGCGCAGATTCCAGGCCAGCTTGCGCAGCTCGGCCGGGGATTCGAGGCGGGTCGTGGTGGAGCTCATGCGGATCCTCGTCGTCTCGTCATTGAGGGAACCTCCGCATGGTAACAGGCGATCGCCCTGGAAACAAGGGCCCGTGCGTAGCCCCGGTGTGAGCTATCCTTTAGACCAACATGGCCCGCTTGGCGGCATCTGCGAGAAATGCCGAGCGCGTCATGCCGATGCGATCGGCGTGGGCGTCGATCTCGCGCAGCAGGCGCTTGTCCATCGAAAGGTTGATCCGCGTCACCTCGGGCTTTTCGGTCGACACCTCGGTAACGAACGGCGTCAGGCCCTGGTACTGCGGATCGGCAATCAGATCGTCGAACGGCGTCGGCGCGGGGACCTGGTCGCCGTCAGCCAGCATTGACGCCACGTGGAAGCGCAGCCCCTGAGGAGCCTTGATCAAGGCCTCTTCGAGCGTCTCGCCGCCAGAGGCCAAGCCCGGAAAGTCGGGGAAGAACACGCCGTAAGAGCGCCCCGGCTCATGTTCGACGAAACCCAGATACGCGGTCATGCGTCCTCCTTGCCGGCTACTTCCAGCCGGCCTGCTTGAAGATGCTATCCAGAACCCGCCCATAGAGGTCTTTTACAGGATGCTGGACCGTGACCTTGCCCGGCTTGGTGGGGTGTTTGAATTGGTAGTGGTCGCCCGACGTTGCAACGTGAACCCAGCCGTCTTTCTGAAGCATCTTGATGATATCGCGGCTGCTGTACACATTACCCAATGCGGTGTCCTCACGGCCGCCTCAAATTATACACAAAAAATACACACTAATCAAGCGATCAAACGCTAGAACTTGGCAGCGATCGCCCTGGAAACAAGGGTGTGTGGGAAGCCGGCGGCGTGAGCGTATAGCATCGTCAGGGCCACGAGGGAGTGCAGAGATAATATTGCCCAGGGCTTTCGCTCAAAATGAGCCGATCGCTGTTCCCGAGCCAGCACACCAGCTCGATTGGAGGAGCGATCGCCTTGACGGCGCCGGTAGTCATGTTCACGGCGACTAGCGCCCGAGCACTCCAGCCGTCCGGGGTCATCTGGCCCATGAGCGCCTTGCCGCTGCGCATCGCGATGAGGAAACGACCGCTCGGAGACGCGTGGTAGCAATCGAGCCATGAGGTGGGCTCTTCGGGGTCCGTCATGTCGAGCGTCCGTTCCGACAATTTTTTGCCGGTCAAGTCGAACGTACGGAGCGCCACATGCTGCCCGTCGATTGCTTGTACGGCCGTGATGGACTGGCTGTCGGCCGCCCAAAAGGCCTTCTCCTCTGCCGGGTAACACTCGGCGTTGATGCCGAAATGCCGGTCATTGAGGTCCGCTTCGACGGCGGTCGCCGCTGCGCTCGCCGTGGTCGTCGTCAGCAGAAGCTCGTCCGAAGGGCCGTCTGGCGTCATGGGGCCTCGGAATGCCAGATGCTGAGAGTCGGGTGACCAGACCGCGCCCGTGAACGACGGCTTGCTCGAAACCCGGGTTTCAGCGTCGCTGGCGACGTTGTAGAGGGAGATGCCGGAATCCTCCAACAACGCGAGGTAATGGCCGTCGGGTGATCCCGAAATGGCGTGCAAAGCGGTGCCGTCGATGGACGTCGACTTGGTGGTCCCGGATTCGACGTTGACGAGTTGCAGGCGTCCCGCTGGCCAGGAAGGCGCGGGCGATCGCTTCGGCTCGCCCGGATCCGTCACCGGGGGTAGATGCGAAGGAAGGAACGTGACGAACTTGCCGTCGCCGGTCCAGCCGACGTGTGAAATCGGTCCTTCCGAGTCGGCGAGTTTCTTGGGGGTCTGCGTCGTCAAATCCGCCACGAACAGGCCCTCGTAATCGGAATAGGCGACCTTCGTGCCGTCCGGAGAGGCCGCGACCTCGTAGGTCAACTTCGGGAGGAATGGCAGCGGGGTGAAACCGGGAAACGCGGATATCGAATTCGTCGGGGGTTGGCACGCCGAGCCCCCAAGCCCCGCCAGCAGGACCAGCAGGCCCCACTGGACGGCGTTTCCTCCTTGGTGCTTTCGCTGGGCGCTGCTGCCGCTCGTTTGCCTCATATTGCGCCGGCTCCTTTCGAGACGGCCTGTTCGACGTCCATCACGACCGGCCGCCGCTGCTGGCCGGAACCGCTCAGGAACAAGACGCGCGTCGCGTCGCACCAACCGATCGCCTCGAGATCCTCCGACACGGGGACGGGGCGGAGCACGTTGCCCTCGACCAGGAAGAACTGCCGCACGCCGGAAAGGTTATCCGTTACGATATCGCTGGCCTGGCGCCAGATCAGCGCCCGTTTGCCGTCAAGGGAGAGTACGGGACGGCCATACCGATACCGCGTGCCTGCCGGCGGACTTTCCAGTATGATCCTGGCTTCGTCGACAGTCTTTCCGTCGGTATCCAGCCGGGTGAGGGTCAGGTAGTCGCCCACGACGATGTCGTAGACGCGCAGGGTCTGGGCATCCTCCCAGGCCATGGCGGTGTAGTGCCCCGAGAAGCTGGCGTGTGGCGACTGGATCGCGTTCCAGTCGGGAGCGGCCAGGATCGATACGGACACAGGTCCTGTGTAGCTGTTGGTACTGACGGGCGGCGCGAGCGCGACATGCTGGCCATCCGGCGCCCACACCCCGGCCCATTGCTCCATCACCGGCGGCGTGTCCGAGGCGATCTTCACGAACGCCCCGCTGGCCATGTCGAGCATGTGGTTCCGCGACTGATCGAGCGTGAGGTGCTCGAGGTTGGATTGCCCGGCCACGAGCAGGTGAGAGCCGTCGGGCGACGGGAAGAACGGGATCATCGGCACCGCGTAGACCGCCTGGCGGACAGCACTGGTGGTCAGGCTGTATTGTTGGATGGTCGCGCCGTCGAACATGCCGTCGGCCCGGGGCACCATGTCGACGTAATAGAGCGTGTTGCCGTCGGTAGACCAGGTGATCTGGCCGTCGGACGATCCGGTCATGGCGACGCGGCGCGTGGTGCCGTCGACGTCCGCGACGAACAACGGGTCCTCGCTCATTGCGTCGATGCCTCGGAACGCAACGTGGTTCCTGGTGGGTGCCACGGCGATCGATGAAAACTGGCCCTCGAGGTCGGTGAACTTTTTGCCGTCGTAGTGCGACGATCCGAGGAGTTGGAACCCGGTCGGGTTGGCGCATGCGCCCAGAATGGCGCAAAGCCCGATTGTGGAAGCCAACCAAACTTGGCCGGGAGCGCCGGCGCGGAACGCCTGTGCGATTGATTGTGCGCGTGGTAGGCGGAACAGGCGAAGGTGTTCGGCCGCTTTTGTCGCTTGTGACGGCGTATGCATATCGACGTCACAATCGCATACTGGTCGTGAATTGGCAATCGGGCATTGCCTGGGACTTCTGAATGGTTTCTTGCGATCGCCCTGAAAGCAAGGGCGCGTGCTGCCTGGACGTCCGCCGCGTGGAGGCGTCAGGAAACTTCCTCGAAGCCGCTCATGGTTTGCGGCAGTTCCGTCGGCAGGCACAGGATGTTGCGCTCCGGCGCGAATTCGGCGAAGGCGGGGTCGGGGTTGCCGGCGAAGTTGTGCGGGTTGAAATACGGCGAGCGGTGCCAGTACAGGGTGTAACTCAAGCTGCGGATGAAGGCGACCAGTGCCGCTGACTGTTCGGGACGGTTGTTCTCCACGTACAGCACCGGGCGCGTGCGGCGGATCGTCTGCGTGGCTCCGCGTAGCACCGCCAACTCCATGCCTTCCACGTCCGCCTTGATCAAGCGGCAGCGCTGCAGCTCGAAGCTGTCGAGGCACGCCAGCTGGACGGCCTCCCCCTCGGTGAATCCACCGAGCGAGAGGGCTCCGAAGTTGTTCGCGCGGTCGTAGTCGATCGGCGGCAGCATAATCGTGCCCGGCTCGGCGCCCAGCGCCATGTTGAACACGTGCGTGTTCAGCTGGCTGTTCAGGGCGAGGTTGGCGGCGATCATCTGAGCAAGAATGCGTTGGGGCTCGAAGGCGAGCACGCTGCCGCTCGGTCCCACGGCGCGCGCCATGGCGAGTGTGAGCACGCCGATGTTCGCGCCGACATCCACGGCGACGTCGCCGGGACGCAACAGCTTCTCGAAGAGCTGGGCCTCGAACTCGGCGAACTCGCCGTACAGCTCGATCGAGCGCCCGATGGTGTTGTCGTGCGCGTTATAAAGCACCAGGCCGCGTCGCGTCTGGCCCAGTTTGTTCACGCCGTCGGGTAAGGGAATCGCCATGGGCCCTCTCGCATGGGGCAGGCCGCTCGTGTGGGCCGGAACGCCATCCGAAGGATTTCTACCCACGCGTCGAAGCGGAATTCGCGCCTGAGCCGCTAAGGCTTCGACGGAGGCAAGACCTCGACCAAGTCGTAGCCGAAGCGAGGCATCGGGCCACAATCGCGCACGGTGAAGCGCTGGCGCGCGGTCGCGACGTCGTACGACGGCTTGCACAGATAGACCGGACGCTTGCCCAGCCAGGCGGCGATCGCGTCGTTCATCGAGCCGTAGTTTCCGGTGATCACGTTGCTCTCGTCCAGAATCGTCACGTCCGGGCGGCGACCCTCGACGAAGTGCGTGTACCAGAGGGGCGTGGAATCGATCCAGACCGTCAGGATCACCGCATCGGGCTTGAGGCGGCTGTAGACGGCGTCGGCGAACTGCTGGCCGCCGCGCTCGGTGTGGCGATCGCAGGCGAGCCAATTTTGGCGCATCAGCATCAGCGGACCCGCCAAGAGTGCGAGTAGCAGCACGCCTGCGAGCGCTCGGCTCGCCCAGCGGACGGGAATGTGCCGAAGGCTGTCGAGGATGCCCTGGGCGCCCAGCGCGGCGAGCAGGAGCAACACGGCGGTCGTCGTGAAGAAGTAGCGCTCGATGCCGCCGTCGATCCAGGTGCAGGCCACGTAGAGCGGCACGAGGCCGGCAGCGAGGAAGAAGATGGCCAGCCGCCAATTGCGGCGGGCCAGCACACCAAGGCCCACCAGGGCGAGGGCGAATGCGGCGATCATGCCCGTGGGCGTCAGCCAGCTCGCGACGAGGTCCGGAATGCGGTAGAGCTGGACCAGGAAGGACTCGAGCCCGCTCAGGTTCAAAAAGCCCATGTCCTGATGGAACTGCTCGCCGAGTACCAGCTTGCGGAAGTGCGGCCAGTCGGTCGGCCGGCCGTAATCGAGCGGCGGATTCTGCCGGGCGCGGAGTGGCAGGTAGGCGAAGCAGGCCAGCCCCGGCAGCAGGCATCCGACGAGCGCAGCGAGGGACTTCGGGCGCTTCAGCAGGGCCGGTTCTACGAGCAGGATCAACAGCGCCAGGGCCGGCACGATGAGCGTGAACAGCAGGTGGTTGGCGAGCGCGAAGCCGGAGAGCAGCGCGAGCACGGCGAGATCGCGCAATCGGCGCGTCTGGGTCCAGGCGATCGCCTGGCTGAAGATCAGCACGTGCAGCAGGGTTTGAAGCGTATGCGGATCCGCGCCGTCCGCGGTTTGCCAGAAGGCGGCGTCGAACGCCAGCGCGAGGCCGGCCGCCGTCGCGGGGATCCAGCCGACGCCGAGGCGCATGGCCGCCCGGGTCAATGCCGCGGCGGCGAGCGCGGCGCTCAGGGCCGAAAACCAGTTCATGCGCCAGGCGATCGAGCCCGTGGGCCAACAGCTCGCGAGCTTGCCGACCAGCGTGTAGAAGGGATAGCCCGTGGCGTGCATGATGCCGAGCAGGTACGGCACGGCCTGGAATTCTGCTGTGTCCCACACGCCGACGCCCGGCAACAGGGTCTGCCGATAGGCCCACAGGGCCAGGGCCAGCACGAGGAGCGGCGCCCCGATCGTCGTCAGCCGTGACGGTGAAGCGGGGCGAGAAGGCTCGTTGGACGACAGCGACATGGGGACTCCGGAGGGGCGGCCCAGGTCTTATACCCTTTCCGTCCCTCGTTCGCCAGGATCGATGTCCGCTCCGCTGCGGGGATTCGCCTGCGCCTCGTTCAGAGATCGAGGAGCTGTCGGAGGCTATCCTCGACGCGCGCCATGGTGGCTCGTGCGACCTTTCCGACCGGGGCCGCGTCGAAGCGCACCAGATCGACGGTGCGCACGTGGTCGCACTGAATCGTGGAATCGACCTGAAGACCGGATTCCGAGGCCTTCAGAGGAACGTGAAGAGGGATTCTCGGCGCGGTCCTGGACAGAGGAATCACGACGGCAAGGCCTGCCTTACTGGCATTCAGGCGATCGTGCGAAATGACCAGCGCGGGGCGCCGCTTGTCCTGTTCGTGGCCTCGTACCGGCGCGAAGTCCACGTACCAGATCTCGCCGCGCCTTGGCTTTTGTTCCGACGCCAAAGCCTACCAGCCCCCCAGCCCATCCGCCGAGGCGCCGTCCGTCTCCGCGTACTCGCTTCGCAGTGCATCGCCATGTTCCTCGTAGCCGGCTTCGACGGCTTCCCAAAACAGGTCTTGCTTGAGCTTCGCCACCGCACGCTCGATCAGCTCGATCTTGGATGAACCGGTCTTTTCGACCAACTGATCGAGCGTCGCGCTGGTCGTCGCCGAGATCCGAGCTGTCGTCGTCGCGGCCATGAAGGCTCTCCTTTGAAGGCTTGAGGATGATCCCTGTTACAGTATTGTAGACGATTTTGTAACCAAGGTGCGTTAAAACTTGCACACACTTTTGTTACGGCTTCGTCGAGAATGAACTGTTTTTCGGAACGGCGCGCTCAATCCAGCCAGAGGCCCATCCACAGCACGTCGTGCCATTCGCCGTCGACGCGGAAGTCGCGGACCATGCGGCCTTCCTCGACGAAGCCGCGGCTGCGGTAGAGGGCGATCGCCCGTTCGTTGGTGTCGAGCACGCGCAGCTTGATCTTGCGCACCACGCCCGTGCCGCGGGCCCATTCGAGCATCGTGTCGAGCATGTGCGTTCCGATGCCGCGCCCCCAGTACTCACGGCGCACCGACATGCCGAACTCGCCCGCGTGGCGCCCGCGGGCGCGCGTGCCGCCGTGGAAGTCGATCGTCGCCACGATCAAAGGCCCGTCGAGCGCCACGAAGTAGACCGAGTTGTCCCGTGTCGCCAGCTGCTTGAGGAACAGGCGCTGCTGCGCCACCGACATCGTGAACTCGCCGGCCTCGCGCGACGTGAAGGGCGATTCGGCGTCGATTTGCGGCACGTAGGCGAGCAGCGCCTCGGCATCGTTCTCGGTGGCCCGACGGACGCGAAGGGTGGTCCCGCTCTTGTCGACGAACGTGTGGTGCATGACGCCATTTTAGCGGGCCGTCGAAGACTCGGCGGGGTCGCCCGTCACGGCTCGACGCTGACGGGCAGATCCTGAATGCGCACGCGGCTCACGCGCTGGATCAGGTCCAGATCCTCTTGCCGCGGCGCGTCGAGATCCGGAATGGTGCGCGCGGGCTATTTGACCGGCTTGCCGATCAGATTGCCCTGGACGTGGTTGACGCCGAGCCGGTGCGGGCGTACACGGCGAGCGTTTCGTGGGCCACGTAGTTCCAATCGTAGCGCGCGGCCGTTTTTCGTGCGGCGCGGCCCATGGCGACGCGGCGATCGTCGTCCTCGAAGAGCGCGTCGATGCGGCCGGCGATCGCGCGGGCATCGTCCGGATCGTCGATCAGATAGCCGTCCCCGCCCTCGGTGATCACCTCGGCGGCGCCCGCCTGGCGGGTGGTGACGACCGGCAGCCCCGCCGCCATGGCCTCGGTGACGACCATGCCGAACGGCTCGTAGCGCGTGGGAAAGACGAACGCGTCCGCCGCGGCGAAGTAGGGCACGACGTCGGGTTGGAAACCCGTGAAAATCAGCTGGAAGTCGACCCCGAGCGCGTGGGCGCGTGCATGGAAAGCCGCTTCCTCGCCGCGGCCGACGATCAGCAGTCGAATGCGCGGCGTCTTGAGCAGCGGCAACGCCTCGATCACGGTCGCGAGCCCCTTGCGGTAGAAGTCGCCCACGAAAAGCAACACCCGCTCGTCCTCGCCGATGCCCAGCTCCGCGCGCGTGGGGGCTCGCAGCGGCGCGAGCGCCTCCTCCGAGAACTCGGCCGGCTCGACGCCGTTGTAGATCACGGCGACCTCGTCGGCGTCCGCACCGTAATAGCAGCTCAACTCGTCGCGCACGCGGCCGGACACGGCGATCAGCTTCTTGCCGGGACGCGGGCGAAAGGCGGGCGCTTCGAGCCAGTCGCACACCCGCCAGTATAGCTCGTGATAGAGCCTGCGCAGGCGCGTCGAGAGCCAGCCGAAGCGTCCCTTGGCAGGAGGCAGCGGCTGGCGCGCGAGGTGCGCGCCCCAGGGGCGCTGGCAGAACTGGGCCGTGACGACGTCGTGGCGCCAGGTGCAGCCTCCGATCGTGTGCACGACGTCGTAGGGCTCGCGCCCGAGCACGGCGGTCGAGGCCAGGTAGAAGCCGAAGACGCGCAGCAAATTGAGGCCCAAAGGCGCCGGCACCGGGTGGTGCGTGACGCCGGGTATCGGCTGGAAAAGATGCGCGTAGACATGCACCTCGTGTTCGCTCGCCAAACGGCGCGCGAGCTCTTGCATGTACCGGCCATGGCCGCTCTCGCGAATCACCTCCGAGCAGACGAGTGCGATGCGCATCTAGAGCAGGAACTCCTCGAGCTCATGGGGCGGCGCGGGCTTTTCTTTCAGCCCGAGGCCCTTGAGGTACGAGGCCAATCGCACGTAGTCCACGGTCCACTCCAGCGCCAGAAAGGCCAGCTGCGCCGAAAGCGGCAGCTTTACCTGATAGGTGACGGCCAGCCGCAGGATCTTGCGCAGGCGCTGGGCCTGCCAGGCGAAAAGCGCGGCCCAGGCCAGCCAGAAGGTGCCGGAGAAGCCGAAAAGCGGCAGAAGTCCCAACACGACCAGCACGGTCTTCGCGATCACGCGGCGCAGAATCGCCGGCAGCGTGCCGGACCAGTAGCCGGCGTATTTGCGCTGCATGTAAGGCAGGTAGTAGGAATAGCGCGCGGAGCGCCACCAGCCCTTGATCGAGGCGCGGCGCGGCGGGTGCTCGACGCGCATGGCCTCGTTCCAGGCGTGCGGGCCGTAGGCGGCTTGCAATCGGCGGGAGAGGTCCTCGTCCTCGAAGTAGGGCGCGGCGAAGGTCTCGTCGAAGCCGCCCACTTGCCAGAAGGCGTCCTTGCGCACGGCGAAGTTGGCCGTCGCCACGCCGTGCGCGCGGTCGATGTGCACCGAGTGGATAAACGGCTCGATCGGCGGCACGCTGGAGCGCGTGGGGCCGTGTACGGAGGTCTCGCCGGCGAGCGTCTGGGCGATCGCCTCGAGCCACTCGGGCGAGGGCAGGCAGTCGTCGTCCGTAAAAGCCAGAATCGTGCCGCGGGCCTCGCGCGCGCCGCGGTTGCGCGCCGTGGCCGGGCCCTGGTTCGCCTCGCGCAAAAAGCGCACCGAGTAGGGGCAATCTTTGACGCTCACCTGCTCCGCGAGCGGCGGGGTCGAGCCGTCGTCGCCGATCAGCACCTCGAAGCGGTAGGGCGGGTAGCTCTGCTCGGCGAGCGCGGAAAGCAGCGCCTTCAGTCCGTCGGGCCGGTTGTAGGCTGGCACGATGACGGAAATGAAGGGCAACGAGGCGTTCAAGAGGCTTTCTCCAGCTGGCTTCGGCTCAACTCCCAGAGCTTGGCGTTTTGCAGAAAAGGATACAGGCTCGTCACGAGGCAGTAAACCAATCCCGGCATGCCGTCTTTGTACCCCTTGAGCTTCCAGAAGCGGTAGCGAAAGAGCTTGAGCGGCGCGATCAGCACGTCGCGCCAGCCCGCGCGCTCGCCCTGTGCGTGGCGGTGGCGCGCCTCGTGCGTCGTGTAGAAGTTCGTCTTCGTCACGTAGTCCGCGATCGTCGCGTAGGCGTGGTGGTCCAGCGCCTGCACGAGCTCGCCCAGGCTGCCTGCCACGCGCGGATGCTCGTGGAGGTGTTGGCCCTCGAAGCGGGCCGCGCCGCGGCGAAAGAGGCGCATCACTCTCGCGCTCGAGGCGGCGTGGCGCGGATGGTAGCCGAAGTAGAACTCGCGGCGCGGTATCCAGTAACCCGCATGCGGCGGCTCGGACGCGATGACGGCGCGGACCTCGGCCAGAAGATCCGGCGACACGCGCTCGTCCGCGTCCACGAGCAGCACCCAATCGCCCGTGGCGGCGTCCATGCCCACGTTCTTGTTGAGATCCCAGTTCTCGCCCTCGTGCGGATGGACGATTACGTGTTCCGTGTAGCGCCGGGCGACGGCCACGGTGTCGTCCGTGCTCGCGTCGTCGATCACGACGATCTCGTCCAGGCCCGCCAGGCTTTCGAGGCAGGCCGCGACGCGCGCTGCCTCGTTGCGGGTGATGACGACTGCGGAAAGACGCGGCGCCATCACGGATTCCCCGCGATGGGCTCGAGGCGGGCGATCGCCCCCTGCAGCCGAATGCGCTCGGCCGGCGCTCCGCGCAGGCGCAGGTACCACGCGTTCCACCAGGCGCCCAGGCGCAGCAGCCGCTTGAAACG
>DATNPP010000257.1:0-2562 GCA_036703175.1 Oscillatoriaceae cyanobacterium | reverse complement strand
CCCCGTGCTGGGGCCAAAACGGGGAGAGGGGGGCTCCTTGCGGACCGCCGGGAACGTAATGCTTTTTGTGAGCCGCCGGGAGTCTCCCTCTCCCAGCCTCAGCCCCTGAACAGGGCTTCGGCGTCCCTCTCCCCCGCCGGGGAGAGGGAGGATTCGGGTACTCAGTAGCCCGACAGGAAGGTGAGCGCCTGGCGCAGCGCGTCTTCTGAGTCCTTGGCCGCGTGCACGTGCTCGAGGGCCGACGCCACGTCCTCGTCGCTGTAGCCCAGCGCCAGCAGTGCCGCCGTCATCTCGTCGGACTCCGTCAAGGTCGCCACGCGCCGCGGGGCCGTGCCGGCGAGGCGCTGGGGCTGCCACTCGGCGAGCTTCTCGCGCAGCTCGAGCGCGATGCGCTCGGCGGTCTTCTTGCCCACGCCGGGCGCCGAGGAGAGTCGCTTGGGATTGTTGCCGACCACGGCCGCCACGATCTCGGGCACGGAGAGCGCCGACAAGACGCCCATCGCGGTCTTCGCGCCGATGCCCGAGACGCTGTTCAGCAGCAGGAAGAGCTCGCGCTCCTCGAGGCTCGGAAAGCCGAAGAGCAGCATCGCGTCCTCGCGGTGCACCAGATGCGTGAAGACCCGCAGCGTCGCGCCCACGGCGGGCAGCTCGGAGAGTTGCCGCGCGGAGACGTAGACCTGATAGCCCACGCCGCCCACGTCGAGCACGATCGCGTCGTGGCCCGCATGGGCCAGCTCGCCGCGCAGAAATGCGATCATGACCAGCCCTCGTGCTCGGATTGGGACAGCGCCGGATCCGCGCCGCCCGGCAGCACGGCGGCCCAGGGGCCGATCTCGACGGTCGGCGCGGCGCTTCCGCCTTGGCCTTCGAGAAAGTGCCAGTGCGTCAGCGCGACGGAAAGGGCGTCCGCAGCGTCGTCGGGGCGCGGAATCGATTCCAGGTCCAGCAGATCGCGAATCGCCTCTTGCACCTCGAGCTTTTGCGCGCGGCCATGGCCGGCGATCGTCAGCTTGATTTGCATGGGCGTGTAGCCGACCACCGGCACGCCGGCTTGCGCCGCGGCCAACAGCAGCACGCCGCGCGCCTGCGCCACCGGGATTGCGGTGTTGACGTTGCGAAAGAAGAACAGCTCCTCGACGGCCATCACGTCGGGCGGATACTGCCGCAGCAGCGTCGTGATGTCCTCGTGCAGCACCTTGAGGCGCTCGGGCATGCTCAGATGGCGATCGGTGCGGATGGTGCCGTAGGCCCGCGCCTCAGCGCTTCCGTCGGGCGCGATGTTCACGAACCCGTAGCCGATGGTGGCCGTGCCGGGGTCGATGCCGAGTATCAACATAACCCCATCTTAGGGGGGCTTGGTCGCCCACGTCAAACAAAGTTTCTGATTTGCCGTGAGCGGCTCACAAACCGCCCAGGCCCGGGTCGTCCGAGGGCGGCGGGGCCGGCCGGGCGTAGCGCAAATCGGGCACGTGCTTCACGCCCGGCACCACGAGGGACTTCTCGGGCTTGCTCTTCACCTGGATGCCGTAGAACTGCAGATACTCCACCACGCCGCCGCGCAGCGACAGGGTGTTGAGCATGTCCTGAATCGGCCCGATCGCCAGAATCTCGTACGGCGCCACGATCGGCTTCTTGTTCACGACGATGTGCTGGCCGGCCGTGATGATCTCGCTCACCTCGGTCAAGCGCTGCCCGTTCAGGGCGATCGCCTCCGCGCCGCCCGAGCGCAGCTCGTTGACGATCTTCAACAGATCCTCGGCGTGCACGACGGCCGAGGTGCCGTCCCCGGTCTGATCCTGCGACGCGTTCTCGGTGATCGTGACGACGAGCCCCGGGCCGCGCACCGTCGGATACAGCGGCCGATCGTCTTTCGCCGGCAGCTTGGTGGCCTGCAGTCGGCTTTGCAGCGCGGTGACCTGCTCGGTGAGCTGGTCGTTGGCGTTCTCGGTGTTCTTCAGCATGAACGCCAGGTCCTCCAGGCGATGGCCCGGGTCGGGCGATCGCGCGTCGGCCTGCGATTTGTACTGCACGGACAGCAACGCCCCGATGATGACCGAGACCGAGGTGACCGGGATGATCCAGCGCTTCATGACACTCCCACGTCCGGAGGAACCGTCCCCATGATAGCTGATTCCGCCGGATTCCGGGGGCTCACTTGGTCGTTACCTGCGAATCGATGAGCCGCGCGACGTACTTCTGGATGCCGTTTTTCAGGCTCGCGAGGCTGTGCGATTGCTGCAGCTCCGGCGCCGCCTCGGCCAGTTGCGAGATTTGGATGCCCGTGTCGCCGTTCATGACGGCGATGAGGCTCGAGAGCTCATTGCTCGCCGCACCCGGCGCCGGCGGCGCGAGCGTGGGCGTGGTGACGGTCTGGCCGGTCTGTTGAACGGCCAGATTGCTGAGCAAGGCCACCAGCGCGGTGCTGCCCGGCGTGATGGAGACTTGCTGATCACCCGCGCCCGCGCGCAGCAGGGCGGGCGCCATCAGCGCCACCTGGTCGCTCGGCTTCCCTTTCGCCACCAGCGTGCTCGTCACGATCACCGCCCGCGCCCCCACGCTCAG
>DATNPP010000251.1:0-5643 GCA_036703175.1 Oscillatoriaceae cyanobacterium | reverse complement strand
ATCCCTCCCCCTCGCCAGGGGGAGGGCGCGTTGCTTTGCGGCTACAAGTTTAGAAATTCAGCAACTGGAAGTGCGTGTCCACGCCGAGGATCAGCGGGTGGAGCTCGAGCGTGATGCCGAAGCAGTTCCAGTTGTACGTCGCCGCCAGCATCAGGTCCTCGATCGAGAACGGCCCTTGCTGGTTGATGCGCGACCAACTCGCCATCACCGTGGTGCTGAGGCGCGCGCCGAAGCCCTTGTCCAGCTGCAACCGCACCCGCTCGGCGTCGAGCTGGCGATCGTAGATGAAGGGCGTATCGCCATAGGTCCGAATCAACTCGCCCGTCTCGCTCAGAATCAGATCGGGCAGCAGCGGCTCGCGGCTCAGCCAATCCGCCTGAATGACGCCGTATTGGCGATCGCTGTAGACATGGAAGAAGGGGTTCGCCGAAATCCAGCTCTGAAACCATGGCCGCGGCGTCCAGACCGCCGAGTTGAGCGGCACGGCGGCGCGAAAGCGCAGGCTCTGCACGCCGCTCGTTTCCTCGTAGAGGTTGCCCAGGCGCAGCTCGGGCGAGAGCGTCAGCAAGCCGAGCGGATTCAGCACGGGCGCCACCCAGCCCAATTCAGGCAAGCGGGACACGGGCTGGCCGTTCATGTCCTCGCGGTAGTTCGCGAGCATTTCCCAGCGCCCGCCCAGCGGCCCGCCGAAGCGGTAGGCGTTCATGGCGCGCAGCCCACCGCGGTTGGCCGCCCAGGGCGTGTCCCAGCCGACGCTGTTGCTGAGATTGCCCGGGCCCAGCGCGAGCACATGCTGGAACGCCGCACTGACGCCGCGCCCCGTCGAGAAGCTGATCGGGATCGTGCCGCGCGAGCCGTTGCCGAAGGAGAAGTCCAGCCGCGTGCTCGTCAGAAAGCCCTGGAAGGCGTCGAAGCCGAACGCCGGCACGAAGTCCGTGTTCCAAGGGTTCTTGCGCGGCCCGATCGTCGTGTTGAAGAAGGGCAAAAACACCACGTCGTGGCCCCAGACCTGCACCGCGACCGATTGCGCCGAGAAGTTCATCTGGTTCTCGCTCGGATAGAAGCGAATCGACTTCGCGACCATGCCGAGGTCGGGCTCAGGATTCATGCACGGCGTCATGAACGCGTCTTGCAGCACGAAGACCTTCGGGCCGAGGTCGACGGATTCCCCGTGGAACTGCACGCGCTGGCGCCAGTGGCCGCTGAAGTGCGTCAGCGTGGCCCGATTCGCCCGCAAATCGAAGCGCGCGTCGTCCGCCGTCAAGGCGAAGTTCGGGCTCGTCGCCTGCACGTGGCCGGAGAGTTCGCCGCGGCGCGTGCCCAGGTCGAAGCTGAGCGCGTCGGCCGTGACCACGATGTCATGGTAGCTCGCATGCACGTGCCCCGTGGCGCGAAGCACGTGGGTGACGGCGTCCTCGCTGACCGAGTCCGCCGTGACGTCCACGTCGAGCGGATCGGCTACGGCCGGCGTCGCGTGAAGCAGCGAGCACAGGGCGATCGCGGCGCTCCACGCCAACAGGCGACGGCCTCCGCTTCCGGTCGGAAGCGGAGGCCGCTCGAAGGGCGTATCGAGCACGCTCAGCGCGCCGCGGCGCGGCTCAGCTCGTTGATCTGTTGGTCGGCGTCGCGCAATCGCAGGCTCAGCTTGCGGACCAGATTGCGCAGCAGGTGCGGCGCGATGTCCGAGCAGTTGTCGAGCAACTCGTCGAACGCTTCGGCCGGAAAGCGCAGCAGGGTCGTCTTCACGAACGCCTCGGCCGTCGCCGAGCGCGGCAGGTGATCGAAGAGCGCCAGCTCGCCGAAGATCTGCCCGTGGTCGAGCAGCGCGAGGCGATGATCCGCCGCGGGGCCCGTGGATTGCGTCAGCTCGACGGCGCCCTCGACCACCAGGTACATCGCGTCGCCCGGCTCGCGCTCGCGGAAGATCGTCTCGCCGCGCTCGAAGCCGCGCGTTTCGGCCGTCGCGAGCAACTCTTCGAGCGCCTCGGCCGGCACGCCCTGGAAGATGTCGACTTGCTGCAACATGGCGAGGGTGTTGGGAGAACTCACGAAAACCTCCGATGGGGTGAAGATGCGCTATTGTACCCGACGAGCGAGGGACGGTAACAGGCGCGGTATAATGGCCGCGATGCCCTTCGACGCGCAAAACCCTCTTCAACGCGAGCACTACAGCCGCCAAATCCGGCTGCCCGAGATGGGGCTGGACGGCCAGGCCGCGCTGGCCCGTGCGCGCGTGCTGGTGGTGGGCGCGGGTGCGCTCGGCGCGCCGGTGATTGCCTATCTGGCGGCAGCGGGCGTGGGCACGCTCGTCATCGCGGACGGCGATCGCGTCGAGCCCTCCAATCTGCCGCGGCAGGTGCTGTTTCCGCTGGACGCCGTGGGACAGCCGAAAGCTTCCGTCGCCGCGGCGCGCGTGAGGGCGCTGAACCCCGAGGTCATGGCGATCGCCCTCGAGCGGGACGTCAAGGCCGACAACGCCGCGGCGCTCGTGGCCGAGTCCGATCTGGTCGTGGACGCCTCGGACAACTTCCCGACGCGCTTTTTGCTCAACGACGCCTGCCGCCTCGCGGGCAAGCCGCTGATCCACGGCGCGCTGCAACGCTTCACCGGGCAACTGACGACCTTTCTGCCCGATCGCGGCCCCTGCTACCGCTGCTTCTTTCCGGAGCCGCCGGCCAAGGGGCTCGTGCCGGGCTGCGCCGAAGTCGGCGTGCTCGGCCCCGTGCCGGGTGTGCTGGGCAGCTATCAGGCCCTGGAAGCGATCAAGGTCCTCATCGGCGCGCTCGAGGCCACGCTCTGCGGCAGCCTGATGCTGGTCGACCTCTGGAATGGCCAGCAAGAACGCCTCGCACTGCCGCGCGATCCGAATTGCCCCCTTTGCGGCGAGGAGCCGCTCATCACGTCGTTGTTGCCGGATTACGATCGCCTGCGCCCCCTGTAAAGGAAGCCCCATGCGCCGTCCATTGTTGTTGTTGCTCCTGATGCTGCCGCTCGCCGGTTGTCCCGCCTTCTACGTGCAGGAGGGCGCGATCGTCCGTCCTGCGACCACGCTGGACGAACCGACCAGCCTGCCGGCGCCGGACGTGGACGCGGCGCTCGCGACGCACTGGCAGCGCGAGGCCCAGCTCGGGCTTGGCGGCAGCGGCACCGCCACGCTGCTGGATCCCGGGCTCGTCGCGGCGCAGGTGGCGCACCAGGCGGCCGACGAGAGCCTCAGCCCGGCCGCGGCGCAGAGCCTGCTCGACGAGCGCTGGACGGACCTTTTCGGCCAAGGCCGCGATCGCTTCGCCATCGACCTCGCCTGGCGCTTCGACACCCAGTTCTACGCCACGCACGACGTGCTCGATCCGGACACCTGGAGCTTCGCGCTCGAGACGAGCAGCGGACAGCGCCTCGCCCCGCTGGAGGTCACGCCGCTCGCCGCGGACACGGTGCCCCGCGAGCACTTCTGGACGGGCACCGTCCAACTGAGCTTTCCATGGCACGACGCCGACGGCAACCGCGTGCTCGGCGGGGCGACCAAGTGGATTCGGCTGGTATTGACCCGCTCGACCGGCAGCGGGCGCTTCGAGTGGCGCTTCCGCGGGCCGTACGGCTAAAACACCGCGATTTTAACCGAGCTTTACCCAAGCTTGGGAAAGTTTCGAACTCGCGCCGCGACAAGCCATGACACCGGAGGATGCCATGGCCACGTTTCGCTCGCTACTGACCGTCGTCGCGCTCGGAACCGCATTGCTCGCGGTCGGCTGCGCGCACGAGTCGCCGACGGCCGTGCTCACGACGACGGCCGTCGCGCCGAGCCCCGAGGTGGACGTCACGGCCAACGTTCCGTCGAGCGTGCTGCATGAGCAACCCACCATCACCGTCACCAAAGGCGCCGCCGCCGTGCCCGACGAGCTACTCGTCGCCGTCAAACCCGGCACGCGCGTCGTGCTCGACGCGACGACCGGCCCCAAGCCCGTGGGTGAGTTCGATCTGAACAAACATTACCAGGTGGTGCGCGTGCCCGCCGGCATGACGCGCGCACAGGCGATCGCCGAGCTGCAGAAGCACACGAACGTCCTCTCCGTGGTGCCGGACCGCGTCTACAACGCCCAGCTGACGCCCAACGACCCCAGCTACGGCAGCGAGTGGGGCGAGAAGAAGATCAACGCGCAAACCGCCTGGGACAAGCACGTCGACGCGAGCGGCGTCACCGTCGCCGTGCTGGACACCGGCGTGGACTACCTGCACCCCGAGTTGCTCGGCCGCGTCATCAAGGGGCCGGATCTCGCCGACGGCACGAGCGATCCGATGGATCACATGGGCCATGGCACCCATGTGGCCGGCATCATCGGCGCGGCGGGCAACAACGGCATCGGCGTCGCGGGCGTGGCCTGGAACTGCAAGATTCTCGCGATCAAGGTGCTCGGCGACGACGGCAACGGCACCACCGACACGGTGGCCCAGGGCATCAAGTACGCGGCCGACCACGGCGCGCGCGTGATCAACATGAGCCTCGGCACGAGCGATCAGACGATCGATCCGGTGCTGCACGAGGCGATGGACTACGCCCATCAGCACGGCTGCGTGATCTGCGCCGCCTCGGGCAACGAGAGCGGTCCTGTCGGCGCGCCGGCGAACGATCCGAATGCGCTCGCCGTGAGCTCGACCTCGCACTTCTGGCTCTTCGAGTGGTGCAGCCTGTACTCGAACACCGGCCCCAAGGTCGAAGTCGCGGCCCCCGGCGGCGGCATTCTCAGCACGCTGCCGTCCGAAGGCAGCCAGCTCGGCCGGAACTACGGCACCCTCTCCGGCACGAGCATGGCGACGCCCTTCGTTTCGGGCGAGGCCGCGCTGATCATCGCCCAGCATCCGAGCTGGAGCGCGGATCAGGTGCGTGCGCGCATCGACGCGGCGGTCGACCACAAGGGCTCGAGCGGCCGCAACAACGACTACGGCTACGGCCGCGTCGACCTCGCCAAGGCGCTGGACTAGGCGGGATTCGGGTATAATCGAAACGCCCGGTCTGCAGCCGGGCTTTCGCCCGGGGGATCGATGCTCAACAAGATTCTGACCAACGCCGTCGTGACCGAGGACGGCATCGCGCGCATTCAGCGCCTGCTCACCGAGCTGGTGGACGACGTCGACGCCACCGCGGCGTTTCTGGTCGAGAAGTCCGGCCAGATGCTGGCGTCCGAGGGCGACGTCAAGGGCCTCGACACCACGGCGATCGCGAGCCTGGTCTCGAGCAGCTTCGCCAGCTCCCGCGCCGTCGCCAAGCTGATCGGCGAGCCCGAGTTCACGGCGATGTACCAGCAAGGCGATCGCACGAGCATTTTTCTGTACTCGCTGAGCACGCAGGACATTCTGGTCGTGATCTTCAACGATCAAAGCAAGACCGGCCTCGTGAAGGTGCAAACCGAGCAAGCCGCCAAGGCCCTGGCCGAGGAACTGCTCCAGATGATGCACCCGGGCCGCTAGGCCCAAAGCTTCGCCGCATGCGCGCCCCCTCCCCTCGGTGGCTTGTCATTACCTAAAATTCACGCAGGCGTAGCCTGAAAGTGACATAACGCCTGTATCATCCGGCCTATCGTCCCTGAAAGGAGATAGGCCGGATGCCGTCGTTGAAGGACTCTAAGCGCTGGGCGCGCCAGCAATTCA
>DATNPP010000226.1:0-5869 GCA_036703175.1 Oscillatoriaceae cyanobacterium | reverse complement strand
GAACGAGGAGAAAATGACGGGAAAGCTGCTGCTCATCGAAGACGACGCCGAGTTGGCGAACCTGGTGCGCGACTTTCTGACGCGCCAGGGCTTCCAGCTCGAGTGGGCCGATCGCCCCTCCAAGGGCCTCGAGAGGCTCGCGTGGCATCCGGATCTGATCCTGCTCGACGTGATGCTGCCCGAAAAAGACGGCTTCGCCGTCTGCAAGGAGCTGCGCGAATCGGGCGTGACGACGCCGATCATCATGCTCACGGCGCGCGGCGACGACCTCGATCGCATTCGCGGCCTCAAACTGGGCGCGGACGATTACCTGCCCAAGCCCTTCAACCCCCTGGAGCTGGTCGCCCGCGTGGAGGCCGTGCTGCGGCGCGTGCCGCCCGCGATTCAGCGGGGGCTTAATCCGGACACGCGCGCGATCGTGCTCGAGGACCGCGAGATTCCGCTCACGCCCTCGGAGTACCGCATTCTGGAAGCGATGACCGCAAGCCCCGGGCGCGCCTATTCGCGTGATCAGCTGCTCGAGCTGCTGGACGACGCCGGCGCGGTGGACAGCTTCGATCGGGCGATCGACATTCACATGAGTCGGCTGCGCGCCAAGCTCGAGACCAATCCGCGCGAGCCCCGCCATCTCATCACGGTGCGCGGCGTGGGCTACCGCTTCGAGTGGTGACATGACGGCACGGCGCTCGCTGGTCTGGAGAATCTACGCGTACAGCGTCGTGTTCTTTTTGATCGCCTTCTTCGGCATTCTCGCGCTCAGTCGATTGCTCGCGCAGCTCTCGTACGAGCCGGCGCTGCAAGGGCCGGCGCGGGTGGCCTTCGTCGAGGACATCGGCTTGCGGCTGCAATCCGATCTGCGCCACGGCGGCATCACGCCGCAAGAATCGCGGCGCATCCGCTGGATGTACCACCCGGCCCGTTTTCAGCTGTTTCCCTGGGACAAGGGCGGCTTTCCGCCCGCGCTGGCCAAGCGCAAGGTGGTGGTGCAGCCGGGCCCTTTTTACGCGCCCTCGCAGGACGTCTTTTGGGTACGCCTGGACGCCCCCACGGGCCCGGTCGCGGCGAAGATCAGCCTCGTTCCGCCCGTCAATTTGCGCATCGGCGGCCGATTGCTGTTCATCGCGGGCACCTGGGTGCTGCTCTTCGTGCTGATCACGGTGCCGCCCCTCTATCTGTGGGTGATCAAGCCGCTGCGGCGCATGGTCGCGGTGGCCCATGGGCTCGGTGAAGGCAACTTGCAGACGCCGGTGGCCGTTGATCGCGTGGACGAGTTCGGCGAGTTGCAACAGGCCTTCGAGACGATGCGCGAGCGCTTGCTCGCCATGCTCGAGACACGGGAACGGCTGCTGTGGGACATCTCGCACGAGCTGCGCGGGCCGCTCGCGCGCATGGCGATCGCGCTGCCGCTCGCGCGCTCCGATTGCGAGAGCCCCTATATGGACCAGCTTTCGCGCGACATGAGCGCCATGGATGCCTTGATCGGCGAGGTGCTCGCGCTCGCGCGCGGTCGCAGCCCCGCCGAGCCCGAGCGCGAGCCGACGGATCTCGCGGCGATCGCCCGCAAGCTGCTCGACGAGCGCGCGATCACGCTTTCACAGCGCGATCTGACCATCGAGACCCAGCTGGATCCCGCGCCGCTGCAGGGAGATCCGCGCCTGCTCGCCCGCGCGATCGGCAACTTTCTGGACAACGCGATCAAGTACACGCCCGATCCCGGCCGGCTGCTCCTGGAGACCGGGCGCGACAAGGACGCCGTCTACTTCCGATTGCGCGACAACGGCCCCGGCATCGCGCCCGAGCATCTGGCGCGGATCTTCGAGCCCTTCTATCGGCCGGATTCGAGCCGCAGCCGCGAGACCGGCGGCACGGGATTGGGGCTGTCGATCGTGCGGGCGATCGCCGAACGTCACGGCGGCCGTGCAACATTGAGCTCGACCGTGGGCGTCGGCACGACGGCCGAATTGCGGCTCCCTGTGGGCGAAGCGGCGGAGCAGCCCTGAGGCGTTCGCGGGGGCAAAGGAACCCTCCGAATTAACATAATATTCCCGAAAACGCGCTCGTAGCCTGGCATGTAACCCGGGTCACTAACAAATCCTCCAGCCGCGCTTAGGATGGAAGACGTTGTCGTGAACCATAGGTGATGCATGAAAAAGGTCTACCGCCACGCCGATGAAGGCCTCCGCCTGCTGATGGCGCGGGAGTACTGCCACCCGGATTGGCAAAAGCTCACGATCCAGGCCCACGAGCTCAGTTTGCAGCAGCAGATCGAAAACCTGCTCGCCGTGGCCCAGCTGGATCGCCAGCAAATCCAGATCCTGCCGCATCAGGTCAACGCCGTCATGACCGTCATCAACCGCATGCGCACCCGCGCGATTCTCGCGGACGAGGTGGGGCTCGGCAAGACGATCGAGGCGGGATTGATCATCAAGGAGTACCTGGCCCGCGGGCTCGCCAAGCGCGTGCTGATCCTCACGCCGGCGCCTCTGACCACCCAGTGGCGCGGCGAGATGCTCTACAAGTTCGGCGAGTACTTCGTCGTGGCCGACAAAGACGACGATTCGCTCTTCCAGGGCTTCAACCGCCATCCACAGCTGATCGTCAGCCTGGACACGGCCAAGCAGCCCAACAACGCCGAGCAGCTGATCACGCAGCACTGGGATCTGATCGTCGTCGACGAGGCCCACCGGCTCAAGAACAGCAACACGATCGGCTACAAGTTCGTGCAACAGCTCAAGAGCCGTTTCTTCCTCATGCTGACGGCCACGCCGATCCAGAACAGCCTCTTCGAGCTCTACAACCTGGTGCATCTGCTGCAAGAAGGCCTGCTCGGCACGCCCGAGCACTTCCGTGAGACCTTCGTCGCCGATCGTCACGGCCGCGAGCTCAAGAGCTCCGAGAAGCTCTCCACCGTGCTGCAGAAGGTCATGGTCCGCAATCGCCGCGCGGACGTGGGCATCGCCTTCGCCGATCGCCGCGTCGAGACGGTGCTGCTCGAGGGCACGCCCCCCGAGTTGGCGCTGCACGAGGCCGTGCTGGACTTCGTGCGCGGCGACCACCAGATGAAGACGCTCACGTACATCCGCCTCTCGCGCATGATGGCCTCGAGCCCGCAGGCGCTCGCCGCGACCGTTCGCGGCATGCTCATGAACTGCGAGGACCCGGTGGACGGCCAGGGGCTGTTGCGCTTGCTGGCGCTCGCGCAGGAAGTCCAGCAAAGCTCGAAGACGATCGCGCTGTTGAACACGCTGAGCGAGATTCGAGATCGGGCGATCGTCTTCACGAGCTTCTACGAGACCCAGTCCTACCTGCAAGCGCAGCTGGAGGCCGCGGGCCACGAGGTGATCCTCTTTTCAGGCAAGCTGAATCAGCGCGACAAGGACGACGCGGTGCAGCGCTTCCGCGAGAGCAAGCGCGGCATTCTGCTGTGCACCGACGCCGGCTCCGAAGGCGTGAACCTCCAGTTCTGCCATCTGCTGATCAACTACGACCTGCCCTGGAACCCCATGCGCGTCGAGCAGCGCATCGGCCGCGTGCACCGCATCGGCCAGCAGCGCGACGTCATCATCATCAACATGGCCATCCGCGACACGGTCGAGGAGTACATTCTTCAGCTCCTCGAGCAGAAGATTCAGCTCTTCAACAACGCCGTGGGCGAGACGGACCTGATTCTGAGCAATTTGCGCGGCATCGACTCGTTCGAGAAGGCGATCATCGATTTGATCGCCAAGTCCAAGGAGCCGAAGGAGCTGCGCTACCAGTTCGAGGCCTTCGGCCAGTCGCTGGAAATGGCGAAGCAAGCCGCCGACCAGATCAAGGATTTCGACGCGCAGACGCTGTCGTTGCTCGATCTCTCGGCCATCAAAGGAGTCGCATCTTGAAAAAGCAGCCCCAACCCAAGCAAACCGGTCCGCTCAGCCCCCTCGCCGCCGGCCACTTCAGCTTCCGTGACGGCGTGTGGTACCTCAAGCCCGCGCAGCCGGTGATCAAGAAGTAATCGACGCCCCCGCCGATCAATGAGGCTCCCCATGGAAAGTCGCTCCATTCGCTCGTTCGCCCTCGACTACTACCGCCAGCAAGGCCACGCCGTGCGCCCGCTCGCGGAGAGCGACGCGTACGAGGTGCTGCCGGCCGAAGGCCCGGCGCTGACCGTGACATTCACGGGCGATGCCGAACAGCCCGAGCTGCAGCCGCTCACGGCGACGAGCCCCCAGTGGCGCGCGATCATCGAGGATCTCACGGGCAAGCTGGCGGTCTCCTACCGCTATTTGACCTCGGGCCCGATCGCGAACCCCGCGAAGGCCCTGGAAGCCGCGCTGCCCAAGGGCTGGCAGGTGAAAGCCGCCAAGCTGCTGCACGTCGACAGCCGGCCCGCCGTGGGCTTCACGCATCGCGTGACCTTCGACTCGCCCGCGCTCTCGGCCTGCCGCGAGGTGATTCATCATCACGTCTGGGACACGCGCACGGGCGATCGCCTCACGGGCCTCGAGCCGGTGCTCTACGAACTGCCGTGCATTTTGCTGCGGCCCAACCAGCTGCCCGAAGAAGAGACGCTCAAGCAGCTGCTGGAGCGCAGCGCGGCCCTGGTCGACGGCGACACGGACGTGCGCGGCCACGAGCTCGAACGCGAGCTCGCGGAACTGCTGGCGGACGTCGAGCGCCGCACCAACCAGTACTACGAGCAGCAGATGGGCAACGTGCTCAACCGCGAGATTCAGCTCACGGAGAAGCTCGACGCGCTGATCAAGCGCCTCTCCGAGGCGCGCCAGCCCGAGCAGATCGCGCGCTATCGCCAGGAGGGCGAGAGCCTGCAATTGCAGCTCGGCAACCTCAAGCATCGCCGTGAGGGCGATCTGCAGGAAATCGAGCAGGCCTGTCTGCGCAAGCTGACGCAGGAGCGCGAGCGCCACGAGCTGACGGCGATGGTGGATCTGGTGGCTTTGTGCCACGCGACCTACGACGTGCTGACCTACCGCGCGACGCTCGTGAGCCCCGAGGGGCACGACTTCGTGTGGAATCTGACCTACTGGCCCGTGACGAAGGCGCTCGCGCTGCCCGAGTGCCCCGGCTGCCACGCGCCGATGCGCGATCCGGTCATTCTGGGCGAAGGCGCCGCCGCCTGCCGCGATTGCCTCACGGCCTGCGCCTGCTGCGGCACCGCGCGCATCGCCACGGGCGACGAGGCCAGCTGCGCCATCTGCCAGTGCAGCACCTGCGAGCGCTGCGCGTCGCAGTGCGCGCATTGCGGCGAGACGATCTGCGTCGAGCACACGGGCGGCTGCCGCACCTGCGAGGCGCCCGTCTGCGGGGGCTGCTCGCGGGCCTGCGCCGAGTGCGCCGAGCCGCTGTGCGAGCACCATGCGCATCGCGATCCCGTGAACGGCAAGACCTACTGCGCCGACCACCGCCGCGTGCTCGCCGAGCTTCCGGAGCCCGAGCCCGCACCCGAAGCCCCCGTGGCGGTCGCGAGCGCGCCGGTGACCGAGCCCAGCGGGCGCGTCGTGAGCCGGTTGTCCGGCCGCGAGCTCGACGCGCGGGCCGCCGAGTACTGCCACGGCTGCCACGCGCACTTCGAAGTGCGCGAGATGGTGAACTGCCAGACCTGCGGCGTGCCTTGCTGCCTGCCGTGCAGCACCGGCGAGGAAGGCCCTTGCCCTTCGTGCGAACGGTTGCAGGATACCTCGGCGGACGACGCGCGTCTGGACTTCGTGCGCGAGAGCTATCCCGAGCTGGCGCGCGGCAAGCGCAAGTGGGCGATCGCCGAGTTCGGCCCCTACGTCGTCGTGCACTGGAGCCGACTTGGCACCTGGGGCATGGTCACCTACACCACCGAGGAACTGGCGCCCATCGTCACCAACGCCTTCGCGTGCGG
>DATNPP010000203.1:0-2395 GCA_036703175.1 Oscillatoriaceae cyanobacterium | reverse complement strand
ATCGACTACACGCCCAACGGCTGCGCGCAGGCCGAGGCGGTGCTCGCACGCGCGGGCGTCGGGGGCGAGGTCTACTGCCGCGACTTCTTCGAGCTGCCCGGCGAGTTGGCCGAGGCGTTCGACTGGGGCGTCTCGTTCGGCGTCGCCGAGCACTTTCAGGACACGGCTTCCTGCCTCGAGGCCTTTTCGCGCTATCTGAAGCCGGGCGCGGGATTGATCACGACGATTCCCAATCTCTCGGGCGCGCTGGGCTGGCTGCAAAAGCGCGCCGATCGCGCCGTGTACGACATCCACGTGCCGCTCGATCGCGAGCAGTTGCGCGCCGCGCACGAGCGTGCGGGCTTCCGGGTGGAGTCGTGCGACTACTTCCTGAGCGCCAACTGGAGCGTGCTCAACTTCGAGAGCTGGCGCGATCGCCGGCTCCAGGCGCTCGGCACCCGCGTCCGCTCGTACGCCTCGAAGGTCTTCTGGCTGGCGGACGAGGCCGGCGTCGGGGTTTCGCCCAATCGGTTGACGTCTCCCTACATCGTTTGCATTGCGAGGAAGCTCTGACGTGGACACCCTGCCGAAAGACCACGCGGTCGAGATCAGCGCCGGCGAGCGTTTCGCCTTCGGCGACAACTGGCGGCGCTTCCTGAGCGTCCTGAACGACGCGCGCATCGCGCAGGCGGAGCGGGATCTCAAGGAGATGCTCGGGCTCGACGATTTGCAGGGCAAGTCCTTCCTGGACATCGGCTCGGGAAGCGGGCTTTCGAGTTTGGCGGCCCGCCGATTGGGCGCGAAGGTCGTCTCGCTGGACTACGATCCGCAGTCCGTCGCCTGCACTCAGGAGCTGCGGCGCCGCTATTTCGAGGGCGACACGGAATGGCAGGTCCTGGAAGGCTCGGTGCTCGATCGGGAGTTCATCGCGTCTTTGGGGACGTTCGACATCGTCTACTCCTGGGGCGTTCTGCACCATACCGGGCACATGTGGGAGGCTCTCGAGAATGCGGGATTGCCCGCGTCCGTCGGCGGCCATCTTTTCGTCGCGATTTACAACGATCAAGGCCGCATGAGCCGCTGGTGGACCGCGCTCAAGCGTGGCTACAACAAGATGCCCGGGCCGCTGAAGCTGCCCTACGCGGTGGCGGTGATGGGGCCGCGGGAATTGAAGTCCTTCCTGTACGCGCTGGCGCGCTTGCAGCCGATGCGCTACGTCCGCTCCTGGACCGAGTACAGCAAGGCGCGCGGAATGAGTCGCTGGCACGACATCATCGACTGGATCGGCGGGTATCCCTTCGAGGTGGCGAAGCCCGAGGAGATCTTCGATTTCTACAAGGCCCGGGGTTTCCAGCTTTCGCGCATGAAGACGTGCGCCGGCGGCCTCGGTTGCAATCAATTCGTCTTTACCCGAACCACTTGAGCGCCCGCCCGTATCGGCGGCGTCCGGCATTTCATGAACATCACGTGCGTCATTTCATCTCTGGGTTCCGGCGGCGCTGAGCGGGTCATTTCGCGCCTGGCGAACGCCTGGGTGGCCGAGGGCCACCGTGTCGAGATGTTGACGCTCGAGGCCTCCGAGCCGTTTTACGCCCTCGATCCGCGTATCACGCTGCGGCAGCTCGGCGTCGCGGGGAATTCGCGAAGCGTGCCGGAGGCGATCGCGAGCAATCTGCGGCGCTTGTGGGCGTTGCGCGTGGCGATTCGCGCCCATCGCCCGGACGTGATCGTGTCCTTTACGGACGCCACGAACGTGCGTGTGTTGATGGCGGCCGTGGGGCTGCGGATTCCCACGATCGTCTCCGAGCGCACGGATCCTGCGCACAGCCGCATGGGCCGGGTGTGGGAGTTTTTGCGCGAACGCTTCTACCCAAGGGCCGATCTGCTCGTCATGCAGACGCAGCGCGCCGCGGCGTTCTTTCCACGACTTCAGCAAAAGATTCGCATCATTCCGAACCCCGTGCCGGCGCCGACTTCCGTTGCCGAGGCCAAGCCCGCAGGCACGCGCAAGCAGCTGGTCACCCTGGGGCGCCTGCACCGCGAGAAGGGCTTCGATCTGCTGATGACGGCCTTCCGGGAGGTCGCCGGGCGGCATCCGGATTGGGACATCACCATCTGGGGCGAGGGGCCGGCGCGTGCTGAGCTGGAGCGCTTGCGGAACGAACTCGGCCTCACGGAGCGGGTCCACCTGCCGGGAACGACCACGGAAGCCCATGCGAAGCTGGCGGCCGCCGATCTCTACGTGCTCTCCTCGCGCTTCGAGGGCTTTCCCAACGGCCTGTGCGAGGCGATGGCCACCGGCGTGCCGGTCGTCAGCTTCGACTGCGCCAACGGTCCGGCCGAGATCATCACGCCCGAGCTCGATGGCGTGCTCGTGCCGGCGGAAGACACCCGCGCGCTCGCCGAGGCCCTGGAT
>DATNPP010000499.1:0-4697 GCA_036703175.1 Oscillatoriaceae cyanobacterium | reverse complement strand
ATTCCGGCGCGCTTCTAGAAGGGCGAATATGACCACCGACAACAGCACCCGCTCCCATTTGAGCCGCCAGGAGATCGTCGCGAAGCACCGCGAGTACATGCTCCCCTCGATCGGCTCGCACTACAAGGATCCGCTGCCCTTCGTCAAAGGCGAGGGCTGGACGCTGACCGACGCCGACGGCAAGCAGTATCTGGACTTCTTCGGCGGCATCGTCACCGTGAGCGTGGGCCACTGCGACCCGGAGATCACCGAGCGCACGATCGCCCAGATGCGCACCCTGCAGCACACGAGCACGCTCTTCCCGATCGAGGCGCAGGCGCTGCTGGCCGAGAAGCTGGCCCAGATTGCGCCGGGCAAGCTGCGCAAGAGCTTCTTCACCAACTCGGGCTCCGAGGCGGACGAGAAGGCCATCCAGCTGGCCCAGGCCCACACCGGCCGCAAGACGATTGTGGCCTTGCGCCACTGCTACTCCGGCGGCACCGCCGGCGTGCAGACCGTGACGGCCCACGCGCCCTGGCGCATCGGCGAGCCGAACGCCTTCCCGGTGGTGCACGCCAAGAACGCCTACTGCTACCGCTGCCCCTTCGGCAAGACGCCGTCGACTTGCTCGATGGAGTGCGCCAAGGACATCGAGGAAGTGATTCAGACGACCACCTCCGGTGAGATCGCGGCGTTCATCGCCGAGCCGATCCAGGGCGTGGGCGGCTTCATCACGCCGCCGAAGGACTACTTCAAGGAGGCGCTGGCGATCGTCAAGAAGTACGGCGGCCTCTTCATCTGCGACGAGGTCCAGACGGGCTTCGGCCGCACCGGCGACAAGTGGTTCGGCATCGAGCAGTACGAGGTCGAGCCGGATCTGATGACGGGCGCCAAGGGCGTGGCCAACGGCTTGCCGATGGGCTTCGTGATCACCAACGACAACGTCGCGACGGCGCTGAACGGCAAGGTGCATCTGAACACCTTCGGCGGCAATCCGATCAGTTCGACCGCGGCGCACGCCACGATCGACGCGATGGAGAAGCGCAAGCTGCCGCAGAACGCCGCGACGACGGGGGCTTACTGGCGCCAGAAGCTCGAAGAGCTCAAGGAGAAGCATCCCGTGATAGGCGACGTGCGCGGCATGGGCCTCATGCAGGCGATGGAGCTGGTGAAGGACCGCGAAACCAAGGAGCCTGCCAAGGAAGAACTCGCGAAGATCGTCGAGGCGGCGCGCGAGCACGGCTTGATCGTCGGCAAGGGCGGCCTTTACGGCAACGTGATTCGCATGTCCCCGCCGATGACGATCGGCAAGCGCGAAGTCGACGACGCCTTCGAGGCCCTCGACAAGGCGTTTGCGGCCGCACGGTAACGAGTAAGCGACAGGCATTGCCCTCTCCCCCGGAGGGTGGGAGAGGGATATTTCACCGCCGTGCAGGCGGTGAAATCGGGAGCGGGGGCGACCGCGATCCGGCCGCAAATCCCGACTGGCGTATCGCGCAACTGGCCGGGGGTCGCCCCCTCTCCCGGTTTGCTCCCCTGGACGGGTCGCAAACATCCCTCTCCCACCCTCCGGGGGAGAGGGCAATGTCTAATCCCTGTTCCTCAATGCGAGTCCCTCATCCTCAACGCGAGTCCCTCATCCTCAACGCGAGTCCCGCTTCGTCAATGCGCCCCCCTGCGTCACGGAGAACCCCGCATGTCCCTGGAGACCATTCGCCATCCGGATGGCCGCGTCGAGGTCGTCGGCGACCTGAGCGCAAGCCCACTCTTCAATCACGACCTCGCGCCCGTGCCCGTCAAGGAGCGCACCTGGACGACTTATAACTACGCGGCCCTGTGGATCGCGATGGCCCACTGCATTCCCACCTACATGCTGGCCGAAGGCCTGCTCAAGGTGGGCATGAGCTGGGGCCAGGCCATTTTCACGGTGCTGCTGGGCAATTTGATCGTGCTCGTGCCGATTCTGCTCAACTCGCACCCCGGCACCAAGTACGGCATCCCCTTCCCAGTCTTCGCGCGCGCCAGCTACGGCGTCTTCGGCGCCAATCTGCCGGCCATCATGCGCGCGCTGGTCGCCTGCGGCTGGTTCGGCATCAACGCCTGGATCGGCGGACAGGCCGTCGACGGCTTGCTGCACGTGATCTGGCACGGCTGGGACTCTTGGGGCGGCACGATCGGCGGCTACACGCCCGGCATGTGGATCGGCTTTTTGATCTTCTGGGCCTTCAACATTTTGATCGTCTACCGCGGCATGGAGACGCTGCGCCACTTCGAGAACTGGTCCGCGCCCTTCGTGCTCGTGATGACGGCCGGCTTGCTCTTCTACCTGGTGCAGCAAGCGCACGGCCTCGGGCCCATCATGAGCACGCCCGGCACGCTCGATACCTGGGCCAAGTTCATGCCGGTGTTCATTCCGGCCCTCACGGCCATGATCGGCTTCTGGGCCACGCTCTCGCTCAACATGCCGGACTTCACGCGCTACGGCGCCAGCCAGCGCGGCCAACTTGTCGGCCAGGTCGTGGGATTGCCCACCACGATGGCGCTCTTCTCGATGATGGGCGTGATCATCACCTCTGCGGGCGCGTTCGTCTTCCACGACAGCGCGGACGCCCTCTGGGGCCCGGTGGGCCTCGTGAGCCATTTGCCGAGCGGCAAGGCCGTGGCCCTCGGCATGCTGACGATCGTGATCGCGACGATCTCGGTCAACGTCGCCGCCAACACGGTCTCGCCGGCCAACGACTTCTCGAACGCCTGGCCGCAGCGCATCGACTTCAAGACCGGCGGATTGATGACGGGCATTCTGGGCATCGTGATCCAGCCCTGGCGCTTGCTCGCCGATCCGAAGGCCTACATCTTCGACTGGCTGGGCTTCTATTCGGGCGGACTGGCCGCGATCGCCGGCGTGCTGATCGTCGACTACTGGCTGGTGCGGCGTACCGAGCTCAAGTTGCCGGATCTGTATCAAACCGGCGGATGCTACCGTTACGCGCGCGGCTGGAACTGGGCGGCGATCGCCGCCACGCTCGCCGGCTGCTTCGCCGCCTGGGGCGGCCGAGTGATTCCTGTGATGGCGCCGCTGGTGCCTTACGGCTGGTTCGCGGGGTTCTTCGCCGCCGGCCTGGTTTACTACTGCCTGCCTCGGACGCTGGCTGCGCCCGAAGCGCTCGTCGCGCCGGCCATGGCCGAGCCGACCGTCCCTGCCGAGTGATTCCCCGAACGAGCCAATGGAGGTTTCGATGAGCACCGTTTCCGGCACCCAGATCAAGACGCTGTCCAACTACGTCGGTGGCGCCTGGGTTCCCTCGACCAGCAAGGAGATTCTGGACGTCGTCAATCCGGCGACCGAAGAAGTCATCAGCCGCGTGCCGATGTCCAACAAGCAGGACCTCGACGCCGCCGTCGAAGCCGCCCAGCGCGCCTTCCTGGAATGGCGCCAGGTGCCGGTGGCCGAGCGGTGCCGTTACCTCTACAAGTGGAAGAACCTGCTCGAGGAGCACTTCGAGGAGCTCGCGCGCCTTTGCACGCTCGAGCACGGCAAGACGCTGGCCGAGAGCCGGGGTGACGTGCGCCGCGGCATCGACAACCTCGACGTCGCGATGGGCATGCCCTCGCTGATGCAGGGCGAGAACCTCGAGGACGTGAGCCGTGGCGTCGACTGCGTCTCGACCCGCCGTCCGATCGGCGTCTGCGCGATCATCGCGCCGTTCAACTTCCCCTCGATGGTGCCGATGTGGTTCTTGCCCTACGCGATCGCCACGGGCAACACTGTCGTGATCAAGCCCTCCGAGCAGGTGCCGATGACCTTCGCGCGCATGGTCGAGCTGCTCGACCAGGCCGGCTTGCCCAAGGGCGTGGTGAACCTCGTCAACGGCGGCAAGGAGATCGTGACGGGCATCTGCGAGCATCCGCTGATCAAGGCGGTGTCGTTCGTGGGCAGTAGCCCCGTCGCGAAGTACGTCTACGAGACGTCGACGCGCACCGGCAAGCGCGCGCAGGCCCTGGGCGGCGCCAAGAACTTCATCGTCGTGATGCCCGACGCCGACCTCAAGGCCGTCGACAACCTGGTCGAGAGCTGCTTCGGCTGCTCGGGCCAGCGCTGTTTGGCCGGCGCGACGCTGGTGTTCGTGGGCGAGGCCTACGGCAAGTTCCGCGATCGCATCGTCGAGCGCACCAAGAAGATCGTGACCGGCAACGGCCTGCAAGACGGCGTCCACATGGGCCCGGTGATCTCGAAGGCCGCGCTGGATCGCATCCACAAGCTGATCGAGACCGGTATCGCCGAAGGCGCGCAGCTCGTGATCGACGGCCGCAAGAGCCACGGTCAGGACAAGGGCTACTTCCTGGCCCCCACGCTCTTCGACAAGGTCACGCCGAACATGACGATCGCGCAAGAGGAGATCTTCGGCCCGGTGATGTGCCTGCTGCACGTCGACACGATGCAAGACGCCCTCGCGATGATGGAGGCCCACCCGCTGGGCAACACCACCACGATCTTCACGCAGAGCGGCAAGACCGCCCGCGAGTTCTGCTGGCACGCCGAGCCGAGCATGATCGGCGTGAACATCGGCGTGGCGACGCCCATGAGCTACTTCAACTTCGGCGGCGCCAAGGCCTCGATGTTCGGTGACCTCAAGGCCCACGGCAAGCACGGCGTCGAGTTCTTCACCGATCGCCGCGTGGTGATCTCGCGCTGGTTCTAATCGCGCGCGCCCTCCCCC
>DATNPP010000180.1:0-2130 GCA_036703175.1 Oscillatoriaceae cyanobacterium | reverse complement strand
GTCGAGAAGCCGCCCGAGGTGATGTGCTGACGGGGACCGTAGACCGGGAACTCCTGGTACACCTGTGATTGCGAGTTGCCGGCGCCCGTCACGACGATGCAGTCGCGATCGAGGAAGGCCCGCGCCTCTTTGAGCACGCGCGAAATCGTCGTCGGGCGCACGTCCGTGTCGCGATTGACCGCGAGCAGCGCGTCCCACTCGGCTTTCAGCTTCTGCAGCTCGGCGAAGTAGGCGCCCTCGCGGTAGGCGCGCGGCCGGGTGACGTCGCGCACGGCGTCGAGCAAGTCGATCAGGGCGGCCTTGGCGTCCGCCACCAATCCGACCGCGACCGGGTAGTTCTTGCCGATCTCGGACGGATCGATGTCGATGTGAATCAGCTGCGTGCCGGGGATCGTGAAGGTGACGCCGTGGCGGTAGGAGCTCGCGCAGCGGTCCGTGAAGCGGCAGCCGACGGCCACCAGCACGTCGGCCGTGCGGCAGAGCGTGTTGCCCGAGATCGAGCCGAGATCGCCGCAGGCCCAGGCGTTGAGCTCGTGGTCCTCGGGAATCGCGCCCTTGCCCATGCTCGTCGTGACGACCGGAATGCCCAGGTGCTCGGCCAGGTGCACCACCTCTTCGTGGGCGTCGGCCGTGATCACGCCGCCGCCGACCAGCAGCACCGGGCGCTTCGCCGAAGCCAACAACTCGGCCGCGCGCTGGGTCTCGCGCGCGTCGGGGCGCACGCGGCCTTGCGGCTCGCGAGCATACGGCTCGGGCAGCACCATGCTCGCCTGATCCGCCTGCACGTCCATCGGCAGGTCGAGCAGCACGGGGCCGCGGCGGCCGCTCATCATCGTGTTGAAGGCGCGGTGCATGGCGTAGGGCAGCTGGTCCGTGCGGCTCACTTGCCAGTAGCGCTTGGTGACCGGCTCGAAGATGCGCGCGTTGTTGATCCACTGGGCGCGCTCGAGCTCCTGCAGTACGGCGCGGCCGCGCATGTGCGTGTGGGCCGAGCCGGTCATCACCAGGCAAGCCGTCGAGTCCACGTAGCACTGGGCCACGCCCATGACGGTGTTGACCGCGCCGGGGCCGATCGAGGTGAACACGGCGAGCGGCTGGCCGCTGACGCGGTAGTAGGCGTCGACGAGGTGAATCGCGCCCTGCTCGTGAATCGCCTGCAGGACGGTGATTTTGTCCTTGCGATCGACGAAGGCGTCGATCGTCGGCGTGATGCCGTGCCCGGGAATGCCCACCACGTAGGGGACGTTCTCGCGGATCAGATACTCGGCGATCAACTCGCCGCCGGTCATCACGCGGCCTTCTGGCGCCGCGGCCTTCACTTCGGGCTCGCTTAAGGGGGTCACGGGCAATTCCTCCATCGACGCGAAGAACCTCGGCGGCGAAGCGGCAAGCGCGAGGTTGGCGGGTTCGTCATTATATCAGAGCAAGCGCCCCGCGTTCAGGTCGAACGCGGGGCGGGCGGTTTTCGAGCTAGCTGGCGGCCGGTTGCTCGATCTGGGTGGCGACCATGCGCTTCTTGAACTCGCGCTTGGTCATGCTCTCTTCCTGGCCCCAGGGATTCGCGTAGTACACGCGGCCGTCCTTCACCGAGGTCACGTCCACCATGTGGCCGCCCTCCCAGGCGCCGTTGGTGCGCCGGCCCCAGTTCAGGTGCGTCGGCACCATGCCCTGGGTCGAGGTCGCGTTCTTGATCTTGCGAAGCGTGGCCCACTTGAAACCGGCGCTCGCGTCGCGCTGCACGAAGTCGTGCCCCGTGAGCTGTTCGAGCAGGCTGTTGAACTGATTGTCGTACAGGCCCGTCTGGCCGTTCGCGAAGGCGTCCTTGACGTTGTCGTAGGCCAGATTCGGCGCCGCGGCGTTCATCATCGACGGGTTCCAGAGGCGCGCCGGAATGCTGCGGTTCGTGTCGTCCGCCAGCTCGGTGCCCGCCGTGCGCGTGGCGACGCTGCCGCCGGCCAGCTGCACCTTGCCTTCGGGTGAGGCGAGGCCGGCGATGATGCGCGCGTATTCCGAAGGATGGTTCTTGGCCATGAAGACCTCGGCGGCGGCCGTGGGGCAGGTCGAACGGTTCTGCTGGTCGATCGCCTCGGGCAAGGCCACCTCCTGCACCGCGTCCGACGTCAGTGCCGC
>DATNPP010000179.1:0-3343 GCA_036703175.1 Oscillatoriaceae cyanobacterium | reverse complement strand
GGACAATCCGGTCGCGACGGGCGTCACGCTGCATCTGGTGCGACTGAAGTACGTCAAAAAGACGACCGCGCAGGGCGATGAATACTACGAGACGCAGCGCATTCCGGTTCAGACCGTCTCGGCGAGCACCGATGCGCATGGCCTGGCGGTCGCCCGGCTGCCTGCCACGAGCGAGGGCGACTACGAGCTCGACGCCTTCGCCAAGGACGCGCGCGGCCACACGATCGAATCGCGCGATTGGACCTGGATCGCGGGCGGCGCGCAAACAGGCGAGAGCTACCGCACCGGCGGGCTGCAGATCATCTTCGACCGCAAGCTCTACCATATCGGCGACACCGCGAAGGTGCTGATCGTCTCGCCCGTGCCGGATATTCCGCTGCTCGTCACCGTCGAGGGCGACAGCCTCAGCTCGGCGCGCGTGTTCCGGCTGCACGGCACGAGCACGTACTTTCAGGTGCCGGTGACGAAAGACTTCCAGCCGAACGCCTTCGTCGCCGCCTGCCTGGTGGACGGCAAGCAATTCACGACCGCCGAGCGCTCACTCAACGTGTTGCCCGAGGACAAGTTCCTGCAGGTGACGCTGCAGTCGAACAAGCCGCGCTATCAGCCGGGCGACACGGCTATCTACACGATCACCACGCGCGACTATCGGGGCCGTCCGGTGTCGGCCGACGTGAGCCTCGGCATCGTGGACGAGGCGATCTACGCGATCGCCCCCGATCTCACGCCGGACATCCGCAGTTTCTTCCATGGCCCCGCCTGGGACAGCGTGAGCACCAGCTACTCCTTCCCCGAGGAGTACTCGGGCGGACTGGACAAGTTCGCCGCCGATCCGCGCGTGCGCAGCAATCTGCAGGACACCGCGGCCTGGTTCCCCGAACTGCACACGGGCGCCGACGGGCGCGTGCAGGTGACGGTGAAGCTGCCGGACAATCTGACCACCTGGGTCGCCACCGCGCGCGCCGCCACGCTGGACACGCGCGTGGGCGCGGCCAGCCTGGACGTGCTCGCGACCAAGGACCTGCTCGTGCGCCTCGAGGTGCCGCGCTTTCTGGTCGAGGGCGATCGCGTCTACCTCTCGGCGATCGTCCACAACTACACGCAAGTGGCCCAGCCCGTGCGCGTGCGCCTCGAGGCGGACGGATTGCAGCTGGAGAACGCCGCGCCGCAGATCGTGACGATTCAGCCGGGCGACGCGCAGCGCGTCGGCTGGTGGGCGACAGCGACGCAACTGGGCACCGTGCCGATCACGGCAATCGCCCAGGGCACGACGGCCGCAGACGCGATGCGCCTGCCGGTGCCGGTCGAGCCCTTCGGGCTGGAGCGCTTCGTGCCGCTCGCGGGCACCGCCTCGGCGACGAGCCCCTACGCGGCCCCTTTTACGGTGCCGGACGGCGCGATTCCCGCGCGCACGTCGCTGACGCTGAAACTCGACCGGACGCCGCTGCCGGCGGTTCTCGGCGCGGTCGACTACCTGCAGCAGTATCCCTACTGGTGCGTGGAGCAAACCATGAGCCGCATTCTGCCCGAGGTCGCCATCGCGCCGCGCCTCGCGCACGTCGGCGCGCCGACGGGCGATCGCTTCAATGACGCCGCGGCGCAGGTGTCGACCGGCCTCGAGCGCCTGGTCGGATTGCAACACGGCGACGGCGGCTGGGGCTGGTGGGCGTTCGACGACTCGACCCCCGAGATGACGTCCTACGTGCTCGAGGGCCTCGCCGAGGCGCGCCGGGCGGGCTACACGATTCCGGGCGATCTGCCGAAGCGCGGCGTGGCCTATTTGCAACGCATCGTGCCGACGATCAAGCGCGATCTCTACACGCGCACCACGGCGCACAGCGGCGGCGGCCCCGACGCGCGGGCCTTCGCCTTGCTCGCGCTCGAGGACTGGAACGCGGCGAGCCAGGCCGAGGTCGACCGCCTCTACAGCGATCGCGCAGGGCTCTCGAACTACGGATTGGCCCAGTTCACCTGGCTGCTCGAGAAGCGCCATGATCCGCGCGCGGCCGGCATGCTCGCGACGCTGCGCGCCCACGCGGACGTGAGCGCCAGCCAGATCGACTGGCCCGCGGACGCGCCCGAGTTCGCCTGGCAAGACGACAGCGTCGGGGCGACCGCCTACGGCCTCGAGGCGCTGCTCGCGGCAAACCCCTCGGATCCGTGGGTGCCGTCGGTGGTCCGCTGGCTCACGAGCAAGAATGCGAAGGGCTACTGGCAGAGCACCAAGGATTCGGCGATCGCCGCGATCGCCCTCTGCGACGAGCTGGTCGCCAATCCGCCCGCCGGATCGAGCGCGACGGTCGCGGTGGCCCTGAACGGCGCGCCCGTGGCGAGCGCGGCGATCGATCCGGCTGATCCGTGGCGCGCCGCGCAGCCGATCACCCTCGGAATGGGGCCGCTCAAGACGGGCGACAACACCGTCACGGTGACGGCCACGGGCGACGGCGGCGTGCCCGTCTCGGGCGGAATGACCACCTTCGAGCGTCTCGATCACATTCCGGCCGCCCCGGCGCCGGGGCTCTCCGTCAGCCGCGACTACTTCGTGCTGCCCGCGAGCCTGCTCGCCAAGGCCCAGGGCGAGGGAAGTTTCGCGCAGTTCTACGACGAGAAGCTGGTCTCGGGATTGTCGCGCGTCGGCGATCGCATCGCGACCGGCGCGCGCATTTTGGTGCGCCTCACCTTCACGAACAACCGCCCGATGCGCTACATGGCCCTCGAGGACCCGATGCCGGCCGGCTGCGAGGTGCTGGACGACCAGCCGACCAACTGGGATTACTGGTGGAGCGGCCAGGAGTTTCACGACGACCGTGCCGTCTTCTTCTTCGGCGCGCTCGACAAGGGCACGCACCACTGCTATTACGTGATGCGCCCGACCACGACGGGCGAGTACCGCGTGCTGCCGAGCCGCATCTGGGCCATGTACCGGCCCGAGGTCAGCGCCCACGCGGAGGACGGGCGATTGACGATCACGGAGTAGGCATGCGCCCTGAACTCTCCCGCCAGGAGCTCAGCCTGGCGCTCGTGCCGCTCTGCTGTCTGCTGCTCGCCTGTGGCGTCTGGTCCTACAACCAGCGCCCGTACCAGGATTTGCTCGCGCGCTACGTGACGTCGCTCGCGCCGCGCAGCCAGGCCCAGCGCGAGAACATCCGCGAGGCCGCCGAGCGCCTGGACGGCGCCGTCGTGGCGCCGGGCGAGCAATGCTCGTTCAACGCCCTGGTGGGCCCGCGCACGATCGAGCGCGGCTTCACGGAGGCCAACGCCTTCATGGAGGGCACGCGCACGCGCAGCCTGGGTGGCGGCGTGTGCCAGCTCTCGTCCACGCTCTACGCGGCCTTGCAGGAGA
>DATNPP010000176.1:0-1647 GCA_036703175.1 Oscillatoriaceae cyanobacterium | reverse complement strand
CCCTCGCCGAGCGCACGCGGCTCGCCCGCGACCTGCACGACACGCTCGAACAGGCGCTCACCGGCATCGCCCTGCAACTCGACACCACCGCGACGCTGCTGCCGCGCTCGCCGGATGACGCCGAGCGGCACCTCGAGCTGGCCCGCGGCTTCATGCGCCAGAGCCAGATCGAGCTCCGCCGTTCGATCTGGGACCTCCGTTCCCGTGAGCTCGATCAGTTCGACGTCGCCCGCGCCCTGCTGCACACCAGCCAGCACATTGCCGAAGGCACCCAGCTGCGCATCGAGGTCGAGACGGAGGGCGACGCCCTGCCCCTGCCGGAGACCGTCGAGGAAAACCTGCTGCGGATCGGCCAGGAGGCGGTCACCAATGTCGTGAAGCACTCGGGCGCGACCCTGGCGACGATCCGGCTCGGATTCAGCCACAACACGGTGACGCTGACCGTGAAGGACAATGGCAAGGGCCTTGTCCCCGAAAAGCTCGCCGCGATCAGCCACAATCATTTTGGCCTGGTGGGCATGACGGAGCGCGCCAAACGCCTCGGCGGCCGCTTCTCCGTCGCCAGCATGCCGGGCGAAGGCACCACCATCACGGTGTCCCTCCCGCTCGCCGTGACCACCAACGGTCATTCCTTCTCCACGTGAACGACTCTGCCACCAAACCCGCCCAGCCGATCCGCGTGCTCGTGGTCGACGATCATTTTGTCGTGCGCATCGGGCTGGTATCCCTCGTGAACACGGACCCCGAGCTCGCCGTCGTGGGCGAGGCCGATGACGGCGACCAGGCGATCTCGATGTTCGAAAAGCTGCGGCCCGACCTCGTGCTGATGGACCTCCGCATGCCGGGCAAGTCCGGCCCCGAGGCCACCGCCCATATCCGGCGGATGTCCGACGACGCCCGGGTCCTGATCCTCAGCGCCTTCGACGGCGACGACGAGATTCACAACGCGCTCGCGGCCGGCGCCCGCGGCTACGTGCTGAAGAGCGCCACCGGCGACGAGCTGCTGCCGGCGATCCACGCCGTGGCGTCCGGCCGCCGCTGGATTCCCCAGAACGTCGCCACCCGGCTCAAATCCCGCAATCTGTTCGAGGAATTGACCGCCCGGGAGCTGGACGTTCTGCGCGAGGTCGCGAAAGGCCTCTCGAACAAGGAGCTCGCCGACACGCTCGGGATCACCGAGCACACGGCGAAGGACCACCTGAAGAGCATCCTCGCCAAGCTCCGCGTCGCCGACCGTACGCAAGCCGTCACGCTCGCGATCCAGCGCGGCATTCTGCGCGTCTGACTCGGCTCGCCGGCCCCCGTCGCCGGCCAAGCCTTGACGCCCGTCGCGCCGCGAAGCGCGGCTACTTCTGCGCCGGCACCGTCAGCCCGAGCGCCTCGATATACCGGCGGTTGGGCTCGCACTGGGCGAGCTGGATCCGCTGCAGCAAATCGGCAAAGCAGGCCTCGATCTCTTCCTGCGTGGGCCGCGACACCAGCGCCGCCTTGATCTCATCCGAACCCGTCCCGCGCGGCTGCTTCGCATACGTCACCACTTTCTCCCAATTGACCGGAGCGCTGAACCGCACGAACCCTGCCCGGCTCTGCATCTTTTTATACGGCCAGAAGGTCCAGCCGACATCCTGCGCCTCGAGCAACTTGCGG
>DATNPP010000149.1:0-4052 GCA_036703175.1 Oscillatoriaceae cyanobacterium | reverse complement strand
GCGCAGATGCAGCGTGCGGCGCGCGGGAACGGTGACGCGATAGGGCCCCACGGGCTCACGATCCTCGAAGAAGATCGTGATCACCACGTGGGCGTCCTGGTCGCCCGCGTTCAGCATGCAGGCGTCCTCGTGGCTGGTCATCTCCGGGTCGGGGCCGTGGCTCCATGCCGGAATGTAGCCCTCGGCGATCGCCCAGACCTTGCGGCCGATCGGTTGTCGGTTCATTCTCACTCTCCTCGCCTCTAGCGAAAACGGCACGGGGCCTGGCGCGAGCGGACGAGAATCGGGCGACGACGTGCCCGCCGTGAGGCGGCGCCGGCGGAAGCGGAATGAACGGTCAGGTTGCTTCGAAAAGCGTGTCCCGATTATAGCCGCGGCGCCGCCCCGGCTGCGTTGTCCCTTTCGGCCGATGTTGCGGCGGATCTTTGGCGCCGGACAGGCGTGCCTGGCGCCGGCCGGCCGCTTTACGGAGCTTTGGCACCCTCGTTTGGCTGCTCTGCGACAGGGGTAAAAGAACGACGGGGAGGGCGCCATGGCACGTCGGCACACGTTGCTCATACTGGGCTTGCTGCTGGCGGCCTGCCAGACGCCCGTGGCGACGACCACCGGGCACAAGCTCAGCGCGACGACGAAGCCGTCGGCCACGCAGACGACCGCCGCGTCTTCCTCGCCCTCCAGCGTGATCGCGAGCAGCCCGCCTCCCTCGCTTGCGCCGACCGCGGGCCCGACCACCTTGTTGACCGGCCTCGCCGAGATCGACGCCAGCTACGTCATCGCGGCGGGCGGCGGAAACGTGATTGCCGCGGGAGGTGGCAACGTCATCGCCGCCGGCGGTGGCAACGTGATTGCCGCAGGCGGGGGGAACGTGATCGCCGCTGGAGGTGGCAACGTCATCGCCGCCGGAGGGGGCAACGTGATCGCGGCGGGCGGAGGAAACGTGATCGCGGCCGGGGGAGGCAACGTCATCGCGGCGGGAGGCGGGAACGTGATTGCCGCGGGGGGTGGCAATTATCGGCTGTTCGACGTCGCGTCCGGCACGGATGCCAGCGGCACCTCCAGCGATTGCACCCAACCGAGTCCCAGCGCGGGAAGCGTGGCAAACGGCACGATCCTGCCGGTCAAGGGCCTCATGATCGTGCCGGTGTCGATGCTGACGGGCCGGATCGTCGGACCGGCGATCTACACGGACGAGACCGGCCATTACAAGGTGAGCGTGCCGCAAGCCATGCAGGGCAACGTGCTGCTGATCGCGGGCATCCCCGGCAACAGCGCGGACGATCCGGTGGTCAAGGACCCGCGCCTTCACTACGACCTGATGCTCACGCCGCAAGCGAGCGCGTCGTCGACGCTGAACGAGGATGCCTGCCGCACGACGGACTACGCGCGGCAAGCCATTCGAGACCAGGTCGTGTCGCTCGTGACCGGCTCTGACGCGTTGAACGCCAGCAGCACGGCCCGCGTGGCCTCGGACGCGACGAGCGTGCAGATACCGGGCGCCGCGCTGCTGCAGGCGGCGACGGCCGATCTGCAGAACCATTTGCGCTGTGCGAACGTCTCGGCCGCCAACTTGCCGTCGGTCGCCGATCGCTTCGCCGATCTGCTCTGGGCGAACGCCGGCAACATCGAAACGATTCCGACCTCGCAGAGCTACGGCAGCTACACGCAGCAGCCCGGCGAGCTCGCGCTGCCGGCGGCCACGGCCATCTTCCGCGAGATTCGCGAGCACGCGGCCGCCCGCATGGCCTGCGATCCGAGCTTCTTCAAGAACACCACCTACTTCGCCGACGACGATCCCGCGCAAAAAGGCGTCGCCGCGACGCTGCCCATTCAGCGGCCGTCGGACGTGTGCGATTACATCACGGCCAAGTACCTGACGGGGCGGGCCTTCCACTTCGACGACAAGCTGCCGCCGCTGCTCGACGCGCTCGGCATGGACGGCACCAAGACCAAGGACCACTTCCGCGCGATCGGCGTCAGCCTGGCGGCCAAATTGGGCGTGCTGTTGCTCGATCCCACCGTGAAGGCGCAATTCGACAAGGCGATCGACGACTTCGCCAGCGCCTCGTCCACCTGTCCGGTCGCCTCCCCATAAAGCATCGCCCCTCGCCCGGCGCGTTTTTCGTCCTTCCGTGCTAGAATCATTCTAAACCTGGAGGGAAACAAGCACATGATGGGCGGGATGGGCTGGCACGTCCTGAACTATGGGGCCGAGGCCGAAAACGCGAAACTGACGCGCGAGCAGCTCTGGCGCATCGTCGGTTACTTCAAGCCGTACTGGCGCGAGGCGATCGCCGTGCTCGTCGTGATCTCGCTCTCGGCGCTTTTGGGCATCGTTCCGCCGCTGCTGCTGCGCGCGCTGCTGGACCAGGCGATTCCGCACCACTCCTGGCATCTGTTGAACCTGCTGGCGTTCGGCATGATCGCGCTGCCGATCGCCACCAATCTGCTCAGCGTGCTGGAGACCTACCTCGACGAGCGGCTCAGCCAGGGCGTGATGCTCGATTTGCGCACGCTGCTGTTCGCCAAGCTGCAAGCGCAGTCGATGGACTACTTCGTGAACACGCGTCCGGGCGACATCAGCTCGCGGCTGAACAACGACGTGAACGACCTCTCGGACATCTTCTCGGACACGGTCGTGGCCGTCACGAGCAACGTGCTGATTCTGGCCTCGACGCTGGTCGTCATCTTCACGCTGAACTGGCGCTTGGCGCTATTGGCGATCGCCATCGTGCCGCTCTTCATTCCGCCGGCCTGGTGGGTGGGCAAGATTCGCCACCGCATCGTGTCGGACACGCAGGCCAAGCGCTCGGACCTGCACTCCTTCGTGCAGGACACGATGAGCATCAACGGCTTTTTGATGCGCCGCGTTTTCGGCAATCTGGGCGCCGAGCGCGAGCGCTACGCCAAGCAGAGCCTCGAGTTCGGCCAGTTGCAGCTCAAGCGCATGCTGATCTGGCGCTGGTTCGCGCTCACGATCGGGCTGTTCTCGATTCTCGGCCCCACCGCGATCTACTGGTACGGCGGCGCGCTCGCGATTCAGGGCGTGCTCTCGATCGGCACGATCGTGGCCTTCGTGGCTTATCTGGGCCGGCTGTACGCGCCGGTCTCGGCGCTCGCGAACATCCACGTGGACATCATGTCCGCCTTCGCGGTCTTCGAGCGCCTCTTCGCCGTGCTGGACGCGGTGCCGACCGTGCGGGACAAGGAGAACGCGACCGTGCTGCCGCCCGTCGCGGGCGAGCTGCGCTTCGAGGACGTCTCCTTCCGCTACCGTGAGGACAAGCCGCTGTTGGACCACGTGAGCTTCGTGGCCGAGGCGGGCCAGTTCGTGGCGCTGGTGGGCCCGTCCGGCGCCGGCAAGACGACGCTGAGCTATCTGATTCCACGCTTTTTCGACCCCAGCGAGGGGCGCATCACGCTCGACGGGCACGATCTGCGCGACGTGACGATGGAGAGCCTGCAGGCGCAAATCGCGACCGTCACGCAGGAGCCCTTTTTGTTCCACACGTCGATTCGCGACAATCTGCTCGTCGCGAGGCCGGACGCCACGCAAGCCGAACTCGAGGCGGCCTGCCGCGCGGCCTACATCCACGACGTGATCGCGGCGCTGCCCGAGGGCTACGACACGGTCGTCGGCGAGCGCGGGTACCGCCTCTCGGGCGGCGAGCGCCAGCGCGTGGCCCTGGCCCGCGTGATCCTCAAGTCGCCGCGCGTACTGATTCTGGACGAGGCGACCTCGAGCCTGGACTCGCACTCCGAGGCGCTGATTCAGGCGGCGCTCGCGCCGCTGATGGCCGGGCGCACGACGGTCGCGATCGCGCACCGTCTCTCGACGGTGCTGCACGCGGATCTGATTTTGGTGCTCGAACAAGGCCGTATCGTCGCGCGCGGCAAGCACGCCGAACTGCTGGCGGCTGGCGGGCTATACGCCAAGCTTTACGAGGAGCAATTCAAGGCCGAAGCCGCCTCGGCTTAAGCCTGGTGCGAGCGTGCAAAGCATTGCCCTCTCCCCCGGAGGGTGGGAGAGGGATGCCGAAGCCCTGTTCAGGGGC
>DATNPP010000140.1:0-9699 GCA_036703175.1 Oscillatoriaceae cyanobacterium | reverse complement strand
TGAACAGGGCTTCGGCGTCCCTCTCCCTCGCCAGGGAGAGGGCGAAGGGGCGCTTGGGGGCCGGATTGTTAAATTCAGGTTTTCGAATTCCGGCGCCTGCTCGCCCCCTGCGCGCCGCAAGGCCCGTCATGACAGGGCTTCGGCGTAAAGGCCTGCTGGCGTCTCCTGCTTGCGACTAAGACGAAGCTGGCCCCCTTTTCTTGGATGAAATGGACCGATGCGGCTCATTTAAAAAACTTTATAATTCGACTGGTTGAAGCCACGAGAGCTCGACGCCAGCCGCCGAGCCGGTCCCAGCAACTTGAGGAGGGATTACAGGTGCTAACGAAATCCACCACCGGCACGACCCTGCTGCGGGTCTGTTCGACCTCGAACCCGGCTGCCGTCGCGGGCGCGATCGCCGGCGTGATCCGTGAAACCGGCCACTGCGAGGTCCAAGCGATTGGCGCCGGCGCGGTCAACCAGACCGTGAAGGCGATCGGAATCGCACGCGGCTACGTCGCGCCTGCGGGCATCAATTTGATCGCGATCCCCGCATTCCTGGACATCGAGGTCAACGGCGAGGAGCGGACCGCGATCCGCTTCATCATCGAGCCTCGCTAAATCGTTTTCTCAAGGCCGTCCCTTCGGGGGCGGCCTTTTTGCTTGCCAGCGAGCGCCCGTTAGCCGGCCCGCCTTTGGGGTACGATGGCCCTGCCGACGTCGTTTCCACTGGAGCGGAGGGAAAGCTTGAAGCGCTTTTTGACCGGGCTGCTGACGACCGCCGCCCTCTGGGCCGCGGGCACTGCCGTCGCCCAGGCCGACCCGCTCTTCGAGCCGGGCTCGCAGTGGTCCACGCTCACGACGCCGCACTTCCGCATCTACTACACGCCGGTGTTCGCGGACAAGGCCCAGCAGGTCGCGGCGATCGCCGAGGACGCCTACGCCAAGCTCGTGCCCTACATGGGCGTCGCGCCCGACGGCCCGACCGAGGTGGTGCTGGCCGACGGCTACGACATTCTCAACTCGACCGCCACGGACACGCCGCACCGCGCCGTCTGGCTCTGGATGACGCCGCCGAATCCCGACGAGGGCATGTGGATCGGACGCTACGACGCCTGGATTCGATTGCTCTTCACGCACGAGTTCACCCACGTGCTGCAGTTCCAGCACACGCCCGAGGCCGTCAAGCTCGTCAACTCGGCCGCCGGCGGCTTGCTGCTGAGCGGTCTGCCGACGCTGCCGATCGACATCACGCTGAATTTGCCGTCGCTGCTGTCCGAGCCGCCGGCCTTCTTCATCGAAGGCGAGGCCGTCTACAACGAGAGCACCTTCACGCCGGGCGGCCGCGCCAACGGCGGCGACTTCGACATGATTCGCCGCATGGCCTTCATGTCCCATCGCGTGCCGACGCTCGATCAGGTGTGGGGCCGCTATCTGCTCGATTGGCCGATGGGCGGCTACGAGTACACCTGGGGCACTTGCTTCGTGCAGTACATGGTCAAGGCCTACGGCCACGACGCGCCCGTCAAGGTATTGAACGCCTACGGCCCGGCGCCCTGGCTCGGCTTCGACGTCGCGTGCCGGCGGGCCCTCGGCGTGAGCGTGCAGACGATCTGGGACGGCATGGTCAAGGATCTGCAGCAGAAGTACGACGCGCAGGAGCAGGCCTGGGCCGAGCGTCAGGCCCTGGCCGTCGCGCCGCACAGCCTGCACAGCAAGGATCCGCTGCCGTTCCGCTTTCCGGCGGCCACCGACGTCACGACGACCGGCCGCTATCATCGCCATCCATTTTGGGCGCCGGACGGCCATCTGCTGTACGGCGAGGCGCTCAAGAACCGTTCGCCGCATCTGATCGACGACGCGCTCGACGGCCACCGGTCGATCGTCATCAACAAGTCCACCCGCTCGGCCGTCACGCTGAACGGTCGCAAGCTCTACTTCGAGCAAGACACGGACGACACGCCGCACGGCCTCACGAGCTATCGCGACATCTTCATGTACGATCGCGACACGAAAAAGCTCAAGCAGCTCACGACCGCGGCGCGCACCTTCACGCCCGCGATCTCGCCCGACGGCGAGCGCCTCGTGGCCGTGGTGAACGGCAAGGGCCGCACGGGCCTCGGCATCTTCGACGCGAGCGGCAAGCTGCTGCGCAAGTGGCGCTACGACAACAACGACTTTCAGTTCGGCAATCCCGTCTGGAGCCCGGACGGCCACACGATTGCGACCGCGGTCTGGCACGACGGCTCGCGCGATCTTGACTTCGTGAATCCTGAAACGGGCGCGATGACGTGCCTCTTCAAGGACGCCGCGGTCGACTTCTACCCGAACTTCAGCCCGGACGGCCGCTACTTGACCTTCACCTCGGATCGCACGGGCACCTTCAACCTGTTCGCGCTGGATCTGCAGACCGGGCAATTGCACCAGCTGACGGACGTGCTGGGCGGCGCTTTCGATCCGGCGGTCTCGCCGGACGGCAAGACGCTCGCGTTCAGCAACTACACCGGCCGCGGCTACGACATTCAGACCATTCCCTTCGAGCCGGCCCAAAGCCCGGTCATCGCGAAGTTCCCCACGCCGCAATCGGTACTGCCCGTCGCGGATCCGCCGCTGGATTCCAAGCTTTTCGACATCTCGGGCTACAACCCGCTGCCCACCCTCGTGCCGAGCACCTGGTTCCCGGTCATCGGCGACGACGAGTGGGGCAAGGACATGTCGATCTACAGCTTCTGGCAGGACATCTTGCAGCAGCACGAGCTGACGCTGATCGGCGGCTACGGCTTCAACAGCCAGCACCTCAACTACGGCTTCCGCTACCAGAACGACCAGGGGCCCTTCGAGTGGTCCGTCGCGATGAACGAGTACCCCAATCCGAGCCGCTATCCGACCGGCACGGATCCCAACAACCCGGTCTGGGCGGACCTCTGGCAGTGGGACAAGTCCGCCAGCGTGTCGGCGAGCTTCCCGGGCTTGCGCGATCCGATGTTCGACTCGCCGCCGATCACGGGCGACAACTGGACGTTCGGCTTGCGCACCGAGATGGTGCAGGACTACGCCCTCAAGGCCGACGGCTCGAACACGGTCAGCCAGGTGACGGATCACCAGGCCTTCCCGACGGCGCTGGATCAAGGCAACGCCTACTCGGCCTTCGCCGAGTGGCAGAGCGCCCACCAGATGCAGTACCCCTACGACTACGCGCCGATGTCCGGCCACATCACGACGCTGGGCGTCGAGGAGGGCTATCAGCCGCAGAGCGACTCGAAGACCTTCACGCGCGTCTGGGCGGATCACCGTTTCTACCAGCAGCTGCCCTGGGGCCACAAGAACTCGCTGGCGGTGCGCGCCAACGCGGGCTTGCTGTACGGCCGCAACGGCGAGTTCTACTACTCGGACTGGAGCGCGCCCTTTGGCTACCAGCCGCTCAGCACCGTCAATCGCTGGGATCTCACCTCGGCGAGCTCGTACGACACCCGCTACGTGATGCTGCGCGGCTATCCGTTCTTGTTCGGCAATCGCGAGCTCTCGCTGGATTTCGAGTACCGCTTTCCGATTCTCGAGGTCGAGCGCGGCTGGGCCGGCTGGCCGATCTTCCTCGATCGCCTCTACGGCGTGGCCTTCCTGGATTCGGGCTTCTTCTGGGGCCTCGACGCGACGCAGCTGTTCCCGCAACTGTCGGACTTCAAGTCCGGCGCGGGCGCCGAGCTGCGCGCGCAGACGACCATGTTCGGCACGGTGCCGATCGACGTGCACTTCGGCGTCGCGCGCGGTCTGACCACGGGCGGCGAGTGGGAGCCGAACATCGGCCTGGGCACGACGTTCTAGCTCGGCGCGCCGCAAAAGAAGCTCCGGGGTGGAAGCGGCGAGCCGCCTCCACCCCGAACGCTTTCAAACGTCGTCCGTTCGAGCTCAGGCGCCACGGGGGCGCTGTCCACCTTTGCGGCCGATGTTCGCCATGTGGTTGCGATCGCGGCTGACCGTCTCGCCGCCCTTGCGCCCGGCCGCACTCGCCTCCTGGCTGGAGAACTCGTGCGCCGTGCCTTTCTTGTGTGCAGCTTGCCCACCCTTACGGGCGATTTCGCGGACTTTCTCCTTGGGCATCGAGGCGAACCCGCGCTTGACCTTACTCATCATGACTAGACCTCCTCGAGGCCCTAGGCCTCTAGGACCATTTAATGCGATACCGTCTGTATATCAATCTGCGCTTTTACCAGTAACGGTAGTGCGTTTTTGTGTTCGTTCGGGGCTTGCTCGCGGCCCGCATGGCGCGTTAGGATGCGCGTATGCCTACCGTATTGATCGCGCCGAACGCCTTCAAAGGCGCTCTCGACGCCGAATCCGCCGCCCAGGCGATCGCCCGGGGCGTCGCCGCCGTCGATCCTGATTGGCCGCTGGTTCTGTGTCCGCTCTCGGACGGCGGCGAGGGCTTCATCCGCGCGCTCGTCGCCGCGCGTGGCGGCACGCTCGAAACGGCGCCGACCACCAACGCCCGGGGCTTCGCCATCGAGGCCCCCTACGGCGTGCTGGATGGCGGGCGCACGGTCGTCGTCGAACTGAGCAGCGCGGCGGGCCTCGCGCAGTTGCCTTCCTCCGAGCGCGATCCGCTCGTCACGACGACTTTCGGGGTCGGCTGCCTGATTGCGGAGGCCTATCGTCGCCAGCGCTTCACGCGTTTGCTGCTGGCGCTCGGCGGCAGCGCCACGGTCGACGGCGGCGCCGGCTTGCTCGAGGCGCTGGGCGTGCGCTTTCTGGACGACCGGGGCGCGCCTTTGCCGCGCGGCGGCGGCGGGCTCGCGCGACTCGCGCGCGTGGAGACGGCCGACGCCTCGCCGGTGCTTCAAGCAGCCGAGATCCTGGTCGCCGTCGACGTGACGAACCCGTTGCTCGGCCCGCGCGGCGCGGCGCGCGTCTACGGCCCGCAAAAGGGCGCGGGCCCGGCCCAGGTCGAGGCGCTCGAAGCGGCACTCGGGCGTTACGCGGACCTGCTCGAAAAGGCTTGCGGCCGGCGGGTCGCCGATCTGCCGGGCGCCGGCTCTGCAGGCGGAGTGCCGACCGGACTGCTGTCGCTCGCGAACGCGCGCATGGAGCCGGGCTTCGCGATCGTCGCCGAGGCCGTCGGCCTGGACGCGAAGCTCGACGCGGCGGCGCTGGTGCTCACGGGCGAGGGCCAGCTCGATGACCAGAGTTTCGAGGGCAAGGTGATCGGCCGGCTGGCCGAGCGTTGTCATGAGCGCGCGCTGCCGCTGGTCGCCCTGTGCGGGGCGGTGACGCCGGCCGGCGAGACGGGCCTCGCGGCGTCGGGCGGCGCGGCCTTCTCGATCGTGCGCGGCCCGATGCGCGAGGCGGAGGCGATCGCCCAGACGCCGGCGTTGCTCGAACGCGCCGCGGCGGCGGTCGCGCGGCTGGTTCGTCCGTGGCTTGCCGCGCCGCAACGGCTGTGTTAGCGTAAAATCATGCCCACCGCCGGCTCCGACGAGCTCTTGATTCTCTATCGCCGCATCAAGCGCCTTTGGGCCTCGCTCGCGGAGCGTTCCGGTTTGACCATGCACCAGCTCATGACGTTGCGCTTGTTGCGCGACAGCCAGTCCGTCAGCATGTCCGAGCTGACGGAGGCGCTGGGCATCACGCGCGGCGCGGTCACGGGCTTGATCGATCGGCTGGAGGAGGCGGGGCTCGTCCGCCGCCGCACCAGCCCCGAGGATCGCCGTCTGACCTTTCTCGAGCTGACGCCCGCGGGATTGAGCACGATGGAAGCCACCCGCGCCGGGTGGAACGCCGAAACACAAGCCTGGCTGGAACGCTTGCCCAAGGAAAAGCGCGCGCGGGCGCTCGCGGCGCTCGGCGATCTGATCGCCGTCGCCGAAACGGAAAGGACGCCATGAGCAACAAGACCCTCACGCTGACCGATCGCCTGTACGAGTACACCCTGGCTCACTCGCTGCGCGAGCCCGAGGTGTTGCGGCGGCTGCGCGAGGAGACGGCGCGCATGCCGCGTGCCGGCATGCAGATCGCGCCGGAGCAGGGGCAGTTCATGCGGCTGCTCGTGAGCCTGATCGGGGCGCGTCGCACGCTCGAAGTGGGCGTGTTCACGGGCTACAGCTCGCTGTCGGTCGCGCTCGCGCTGCCCGAGGACGGCGAGCTCGTGGCGTGCGACGTGAGCGAGGAGTGGACGGCGATCGCCCGCCGCTACTGGCAAGAGGCCGGCGTGGCGCACAAGATCCGCCTGAATTTGGGGCCCGCGGTCGACACGCTCGATCGCCTGTTGACCGAGGGCCAGCGCGAGACCTTCGATCTGGCCTTCATCGACGCGGACAAGGAGAACTACGTCCATTATTACGAACGCGCGCTGCAACTCGTGCGCCCGGGCGGGCTGATTTTGATCGACAACGTGCTCTGGGGCGGCGCCGTCGCCGATCCGAGCGATCAAGACGAGTCCACGCGCGCGATTCGCGCCTTCAACGAGCACCTGCACCACGACGAGCGCATCGACCTCAGCCTGCTCCCAATCGCCGACGGCCTCACCCTCGCCCGCCGCCGCTAGCCGCGTCCCCTCCCCTCGGTGGGGGGGAGGGACGCCGAAGCCCTGTTCAGGGGCTGAGGCTGGGAGGGGGAGTCTCTTAGCGGACCGCCGAGAGACTCCCCCTCCCCGTTGGCTCCCCTGGACGGGTCGCCAACGTCCCTCCCCCTCGCCAGGGGGAGGGGGCGTTTCGTCGGCGTCAGGCGTTCGGACGACTCAGTCGGAGCGCGCCAGCCAGCGCGTCCACCATGGCTCCGGCAGCCGTGCGGCCTCGTAACCCGCACACTCGATCGCGCTCGCCAACTCGTCGAGCGCGCACGTGTGTGTGATCGTGAGCTTGCCGGGCGCCGCATGCGTGCGCACCTTCTGAACGCCGGGCACCCCGGCGAGTTGCCGCGCGACGGCGGCGGTGTCGCGGTTTCAGCAGAGGCCGCGCAGCAAAAGACGGGTGATCATGGCCAATCTTAACCTTCAGTTTAACGGAGGATGAACGAATTTTCGCGGGCAAGCCCGATATGGATCTCAGTTCCCCATGAATCGAGGAATTGCACGATGTCCATTTCGCCGATCAGCGCCCCTCTGGTTCCCAACTACAAGCCTCCCACGCCGCCGGCCACCCCTGCCGCGCCGCAGGAGTCCTTGCTGCACAAGGCCGAGCATGGCGTCGCCGACGTGATGGACCTGGTCGGCAAGGTGCCTTTTCTCGAGCATCTGGGCGTGACGATCTACGGCTTGCTGATGGGCAAGCCCAAGGCCGGCTCGCCGGACCTCTCGAACACCGGTATGGTCGCCGACAACCTCGAGCGCGGCGCGCAGCCGACCGAGGCCGGCTTCGCGAAGCTCAAGGCGCAGGGCGTCAACACGATCGTCAATCTGCGGCCGGAATCGACCTGGGAGCAAGCCGTCTGCCAGAAGCTCGGATTGAAGTACGTCTACCTCCCCGAGCCGCCGATCGGCCCGCCGACGCTGCAAGAAGGCGTGCAGTTCCTCAGCACCGCGACGGACCCCGCCAACGGCAACGTCTTCTTCCATTGCCAGCACGGCGCGGATCGCACCGGCGCGATGGCCGCGATCTACCGCATCACGGTCGACGGCTGGACGCCGCAACAGGCGATAGCCGAGATGCCCCAGTACGGCTTCCACGCCGGCATCGAGGACGAGAAGGTCAACTTCGTGAACAAGTTCGCGGCTTACTGGCAGACGCTGCCGGCCACGCAAAAGGCGCAAATCCTGCATCAGAACGCGCCGCAGACCGCCGCCAAGAACTGAACCGCTTTCACCGGGCCGCGATGGCAACATCGCGGCCTTCTTTTTCGCGTGGCGAGGGTATGATGTGCCCGTATTGGGAGGGGCCCGAGGGCACACGTGCAGGAACTGGATTTCGACCTGTTGGTGGTCGGCGATGAGACCGAAGGCTGCCTCGCAGCCGTGGCGGGCGCGCGCGCAGGCGCGCGCGTCGGCTTGCTCGCGCGCCCGGGGCGCTTGCTCGGCGGCTTGCTGACCGAGGACGGATTGGCCTTCGTCGATCGCGACAGCCGCCATCTGATCCGCCCGGATGCCTCGAGCCACGACGGCATTTTCGGCGAGTTCCTCGCGCGCGCCGGCGTGGCGCTGGTCGCGCTGCCGGCCGGAGTCGGCGCTCGCACGCTGCGCACCATGCTCGACGAAGCGGGCGTCACGTGCGTGACGGCCGCGTGGACCGGTCTCGCGCGCGAGACGGATCGCCTGTGGGGCGTGCGGCTTGCGAGCGGCGAGCTGTTGCTCGCAAGCCATTTCATCGACGCGACGCCGGACGGGGATCTGGCCGAAGCGGCCGGCGTGCGCTTCTCGAACGGCTTTTCCGAGTACGGCATTCCCCGCTATCTGGGCGTGAGCCCGCTGCCCGTGCTACACGGCGTGGCGCCGGCCGAGATTCTCGAGACCAGCCGGCGGCTGCAAGCCGATCCGGGCCTCGAGGCCTTGCGGCAACGCGTGTTCGGCGAGCGGGCCTTTTTGGATCTCGACGCCGGCGCCGATTATTTGCTGCTCGGGCCGCCGCACCTCGGATTGGCCTACCAGCGCTGGCGCGAGGCGCAGGGCTTGCAGGGACCATTCCCTTTCGAGGCGGACGGCTTCAACGTGGCGATCGTCGGCCCGCGCTCGACCTCGTGGAACGGCTTGATCTACTTCTGCGAGGATCCCGAGACCCTGCTCGCGCTCTCGCGCGGCGGCGCCGACGACTTTTTTCGCGCCGAGGCGGCCCATTTCGAGCGCTTTTTGCGAAGCGAGCTCGGCTGGCACCACGCCGAGGTGGCGCTGCCGCAGGGGGTATACGTCCGCCAGACGCGCCATGCGCTCGACGTGCGGCACCGCCTCACGCTCGACGAGATCGGCGCGGGCTACGACCACACCAGCGTGGGCACCTTCTGCTACTATCCGGACTTCCGCGGCTTCCGCTCGGTGCGCGTGCCGGGCCCGCTCACGGCCCACGTGATTCTCGAAGCCGGGCTCGCGGCCGGCCTTTCCAACCTGGCGATCGCCGGCCGGGCCGCGGGCTACACGCCGTTCGCGCATTCCTTGTGCCGGCTCGTGCAGTACAACGTCACGCTCGGCGCCGCGCTCGGCGTGGCGGCGGCGCTCGGCGGCTGGAATGCCGTACCGACGGCGGAGCTGCGCGCCGCGCTCGCCGAACATCATCTGCTGGCCGACGATCCCGCCGGCATCGAGCGCAATGCGGGCATCCGCCGGGCGCTCTCGCAAGATCCGCTGCTCCTGCGCGAGCACGTCGGCTAGTTCCTCCCGCCTCCAAAGGAGCCTTCATGCGTTCTCAACCCTTGCTCGTTGCCCTGTTGCTCGCGGGAATGGCCGCGCCGGCCTGCGCCGAGACGATTCCCGGCGCCGACGAGACGCACGGGCAGACCGTCGGCCTCGGCTACGCGGGGCTGTCCTACGACGTCGGCCTGTACGGCACCAGCCTCGGCGCGGCGCTGACGCTGGCGAATTACGGCGCGTCGACGCAGAACGTGCAACTGGGCGTGCGGGCGTTGCATGACTTCTTCGATCGCGGGGGTGTGCAGGCCGGCTGGATCGGCGGCGTGCAATACGAACCGAGCACGCCGTCGCAGCACGCGTTGCTCACGCCGGATCTGGGCGTGGCGATCGCGTGGCGCTTCGTGCCGCCCGGTGCCGGCCAGGGCCTGGTGGCGCAGGCCGTCGTGCTGCGC
>DATNPP010000491.1:0-9370 GCA_036703175.1 Oscillatoriaceae cyanobacterium | reverse complement strand
GGGGGAGGTCGGTGGGGGCTGACCCGTCCAGGGGAGCCGACGGGGTGGGGGAGTCTTTTAGCGGACCCCAGGGAGACTGCCCCACCCAGCCGAAGCCCCTGAACAGGGCTTCGGCGTCCCTCCCCCTCGCCAGGGGGAGGGGGCGCGGAGTTGAGGTCGCAAAGGAGCGGAAAGCGACTGGAGAGGGTTGCTTCCCGGTTGCCGAGTCCAGATAATCGAATTATGTTACCCACAGGAGGCGCCCATGCCGGAACTGCCTGAAGTGGAGACCATCCGCCGCGATCTCGAGAGCCAGGTCATCGGACGGCGCATTCAGACCGTGTTCCTCTACGCGCCCGAGATCGTCCAGCGCCCGGCGCCCGGCGAGTTCGTCACGCTGCTGCGCGGCAAGACCATCGAGCGCGTGGATCGCCGGGCCAAGTACCTGTTGATCTTCCTCTCCGACGACTGGGTCTGGGCCATTCACCTGATGCTCGAGGGCCAGTTGCTCTACGTGCGGCAAGACGATCCCATCAAGGATGAGACACGGCTGGTCGTGGGCCTCGACGACGGGCATCAACTGCGCTTGCGCGATGTGGTCGGCTTCGCCAAGACGCAGTTGGTCCCCGCCGACCACTACATGCAGACGCTCAACCTCGAACGGCTCGGGCCCGAGCCGTCGTCGCCCGAGTTCGACTACGCGACCTTCCGCGAGCGCCTCGAGGGCCGTAGCGCCATGCTCAAGCCCCTGCTGCTCAATCAGGAGATCGTCGCGGGCCTCGGCAACATTTACGCGGACGAGGCCCTCTTCCAGGCGGGGCTGCTGCCCACGCGCAAGGTGAACACGCTCGGCGAACGCGAACTGCAGCGGCTTTACGCGGCGATCGTCGGCGTGATGCGCGAGGCGATTCGCGATCGCGGCACGAGCGCCGTCGGCGGCATGTACCGGGACCTGTGGGGCCGCAAGGGCGAGCACCAGGCGCATCTGCAAGTGTTCCGCCGCGCCGGAAAGCCCTGTCCCGGCTGCGGCGGCAAGGTCGAGCAGGTGCGCGTGGGAGGGCGCGCCACGTTCGTCTGCCCACATTGCCAGCGCTAGACCTGACGCTCATCGCTTCGGCTTCACGTGGGCGCCTTGTTCCCAGCGGCGCAGCAACTGGCGCACCGGCCGCGTGTTCAGCACGTCGTCCGGCGTGAGCCAGGCGCGCCGCGCCTGCGCCACCGCGTAGCGCATCGCCGCGAGCCCTTCCACGCTGTGCGCGTCCGAGGAGAGCGTGAAGACCACGCCCAGCTCTTTCGCGCGCCGCGCGAGCACCTCCGGCAGATCCAGCCGCTCGGAGCCGTTCAGCTCGAGGGCCTTGCCGAGCGCCGCGGCCGTTTCGAAGAGGCGCTCGAGGTCCAGCTCGTAAGCCGCCCGCCGCCCCACGATGCGTCCGGTCGGGTGGTTGATCGTGTCGACGTAAACGTTCCGAATTGCGCCGACCAGGCGCTCCGTGATGCGCGCCGACTCCTGCTTGATGCCCGTGTGCAGCGAGGCCGCCACGTACTCGAAGCGGGCGAGGAAGTCGTCCGCAAAGTCCAGCTCGCCGCTCGCGCGAATCTCGAGCTCGACGCCCGCGATGAGGCGGAACGGCGCCAGCCGCTCGTTCAGGGCCTCGATCTCGGCCCACTGCCGCTCCGCGGCCTCCTGCGTGAGCCCGTGGGTCACGCCCAGGCCGTGCGAGTGGTCCGTGACGGCCAGATACTCGTAGCCGCGGGCAATAGCCGCCCGCGCCATCTCTTCGAGCGAGTTGCGACCGTCGGAGTAGGTCGTGTGCGCGTGCAGGTCGCCGCGCATGTCCTCCAGCGTGATGAGCTGCGGCAATCGATGCGCCTCGGCTGCCTCGAGCTCGCCCAGGTTCTCGCGCAGCTCGGGCGGAATCCAGGGCAGGCCCAGAATGTCGTAGACCTCGCGCTCGGTCGCGCCGCCGATGCGCTGGCCGCCGTCCATGCGGAACACGCCGTACTCGTTGACCTTGTAGCCCATCGCGATCGCCCGGTCGCGCAGCGCGATGTTGTGCGCCTTCGAGCCCGTGAAGTGCAGCAGCCCCGCGCCCCAGGTCTCGGGCGGCAGCACGCGCACGTCGACCTGGAAGTCGTCTTGCGTCAAGAAGGTGATCTTCGTGGGCCCGGCGGAGAGGATTTCCTTCGTGAGCGGCAGCGCGGCGATCGCCCGTTCGACGCGCCCGCTGTCCGTCTCGCCCACCACCAGGTCGATGTCCCCGATCGTCTCCTTGCGCCGCCGAATGCTGCCGGCGGGCTCGACGAGATCCGTGTTCAGCTTCTCGCGCAGCGCCTCGGCGACGGCGTCCGCCAGCGGCCAGGCCACGAAGAGCGGCAGGCGCGTGCTGCGGTTTTCGAGGCGCGACAGCTCTTTGAGGATGCTCGCCTCGGTCTTGGCGCCCATGCCGGGCACCTCGCGAATGCGGTGCTCGCGGGCGGCGCGGGCCAGCTCTTTGAGGCTCGTGACGCGCAGCGTGCGGTAGAGCTGGTTGGCCTTCTTGGGCCCGATGCCCGGCACCTTGAGCAGCTCGAAGACGCCCCTGGGAATCTCGCGAATCAGGCTCTCGAGGTAGGGGCTTCTGCCTGTTTGCAAATAGCCCGCGATTTTCTCGGCGATCGAGCTGCCCACGCCCGGGATCTCCGTGAGCTTGTCGTCGCGGTAATAGTCCTCGATCGCCTCGCCGAGCTCGCGCACGTTGCGCGCCGCCTCCTCGTAGGCGTGAATGCGGTAGCCGCTGTCGCCCTTGAGCTCGAGCGCCGCGGCGATGTCTTCCAGCAGCTCGGCCACTTGCTCGTTGCGCATACGCGTCCTCCCCGATCCCATGGTGGAAGACGCGCGGCGTGCTTACAACGCCTCGTTCAACGCTTCGAGACGCGGCGCCGCGCCGAGGCGGCGGAACGCCAGCAGCGCGACGAGCGCGATCGCCGCGAGCGCCCAGAAAGGCGCCTCGTGCCGCCAGGCGTACAGCGGCATCACGGCGCTCGGCGCGAGAATCATGCCCGTGTCGGCGATCGCCGAGGCGAGCCCGAACGCGCGGCCGTTCACGCCCTCGCCGATGCCCGCGCCGAGGTGCTTGAGCGCGAAGAGGATGCCGGCGGACTGCGCCAGCGAAAAGAGCGCGTAGAGCGGCAAAAAGAGCCAGTAGCTATGCGGGATGCCCAGCGTGAGCAGCAGCGCCGCGAGGACGAAGAACGTGCCCGTGAGCAGCGTCGTCGTCGGCAGGCGATCGGCCGCGCGCCCCGCGAGCGGCTGCATCACGCCGTAGGAGACGGCCGTGACGACGAAGAGCGCCCCCACGGCCTTGAGCCCCGCGCCGAGCACCTGCGCGCCGAACACCGGCAGATCCGCCTGCAGCGTCGCGAAGTTCATCTTGAGCGCCATCAGCGGCAGCACCAGCGCGAGAAAGCTCGGCGTGCGCAACTTCTCGACCAGCCGCGCGCCTTCGTCCCGCAGCAAGGCGCCAAGCGAGGTGTCGTCGCGCGAAGGAATCGCATCCGGCAGATTTAAGCTCACGCAGACGGCCGAAATCCCCGCGACCACGGCCGCCGCCAGAAACGGCAGCGCCAGGCCGTACGGCGCGAGCACGCTGCCCAATACCGGTCCCACGATGAAGCCCAGGCCGCCCGTGCCCATCACGAACCCGATCGAGCGCCCCAATCGATCCGGCGGCGCGCCGTTGACCGTGAGCTTCATGACCTGCGGCACGACCAGGCCCACGGCGAAGCCTTCGATCGCCCGGTTGATCATCAAAGACGGCACCGAGCGGCTCACGACGAAGCCCAATAGCGTCGCCAGATACAGCCACAACGCCAGCGCGAGGATACGGCCGGGCTCGTGGCGATCGGCCAGCACGCCGCCCAGAATCTGCGCCGGCACGAGCGTGAGCGCGTAGCATGAGAAGATCCAGCCCACCGCGCGGGGATCCGCGGCCGCCAGATGCGGCACCAGCGGAAAGATCACGCTCAGGCCCAAATTGGCGGTGAAGACGGCGATCGCCAGCAGTCCCAGGCGCAAGGAAACCCCGCTTTCGGGTAGAAGCCAACCAGAGTACTCCCCCTTGTACCCAGGAGCCGAGATGCGTCCTCCCCATTGGGCCATGCGCCTGGCCGCCGCGCGCGATTGGGCGCGCGTCCGGCGCGGCCTCGCGGATCCCGCCGCGACGCAATCGGCCGTGTTGCGACGCATCTTGCGCCTGTATCGCGACACCGAGCTCGGCCGGACGCTGGACCTCGCGACGATCGACGGCCCGGCAGCGTTCGCGCGCCGCGTGCCCGTGACGGACGAGGCCTTCTACGCGCCCTTTCACGAGCGCGTGCGCGAGACCAACGCGGCCGGCGTCGCGACGCCGCGGGCGCTGCGCTACATGGCGCGCACCTCGGGCACCACGCGCGTCAGCAAGTATTTGCCCTACCCCGAGGAATTGATTCGAGCCTTCAAGACCTTCGAGACCCGCGTCACGCTTCACGCCATGCGCGACCTGGGCCGCTACGACCTGCTCGACGGCCAGCTGCTCATCACCTCGAGCGCACCGAGTTACGAGCGCACGGCCGAGGGCCTCACGATCGGCTCGAGCTCGGGCATCATGACCTTGCTCGCGCCGGCGTTCGCGCGCACGTTGGTGCGTCCCACGCCCGACGTGCTCGCGCTGACGGACTGGCAAGCCAAGATCGAGGCGACCGCGCGGCAGGCCCTGCCGCTCGACATTCGCGTGATGACCGGCATTCCGCTCTTCGTCGTGCCGATCCTCGAGCGTCTTCTGGCGCTCGCGGCCGAGGCCGGCCGTCCCGCCGCCAATGCGCGCGAACTCTGGCCCAATCTCACGGTCTACTACTGGTCCGGCGCGTCGATCGCCCTCTATGAGGCGCGCTTGCGCGCTCTGTTCGGCCCGGGCGTGCACTTCCGCGAAATCTACTCGGCCACCGAGGCGCCGATCGCCTATCAACACCGCGACGGCGAGCCCGGGCTGCTTGTGAACCTCGAACACGCCTACTTCGAGTTTCAGGAGGCCGAGGCGCCCGCGGACGCGCCGCGTCTCGGCGTGGCGGACGTGCGCGTGGGCGTGCCCTACCGGGTGCTCGTGACCACATTAGGCGGCCTCTTCGCCTACCGATTGGGCGACGTGGTCGAGTTCGTCTCGACCGCGCCTCTGTGCCTGCGCGTGCTGGGACGCGAGGTGGAGGAGTTGAACCTCGCCTCGGAGAAGATGCCCCGGCGCGTGCTCGAGGCCGCCCTCGCGGACGCGGCGCAGGCCTGCGCCGTGAGCGTGCGCGACTACTTCATCGCGCCGCCGGCCGACACGCGCGCCGTGCCCGCCTATCATTGGTACCTCGAGCTGTCCGAGCCGGCCGACCTCACAGGCCTCGGGCGCGCGCTGGACGAGGCGTTGCGGTCGCGGCACAACTACTACCGGGCCATTCGGGCCGACAATGCCGTGCTGGGCCCCTGCGTCGCCCACGCGCTGCCGCCCGGCACGCTGGATGCCTACGTGCTGGACACGCGCCCTTTTGGCCAGGGCAAGCCCGTGAAGCTGTACGGCGATCGCACCCTGCCGGACCGCATCCTGGCCTACGCGGCCACGCGTGCCGATGTGGCGGCGGACGGGTAGAAGGCGCCTATGCCCCGTTTGCTTCCTCGCATGCTCGCCCTCGCGCTCGCCGGAGCGGCCCTCACGGCCGCCGCGGCGCCTCTGCACGCCGAAGGCTTCGGCGATCCGAAGCAGGGCGAGCACCTGTTCTTCGAGCACTCGTTCGGCGCCAACGCGGCCTCGGTGCCGATCAAGGTCTTCGAGGCGATGCAGGACCTTTTCCCGCGCTTCTCGAATCCGGCGCTCACTTCGAACTACGGGTTGTTGTTCCGTGAAGGGCGTCCGCTGCCGATTGGCTTCGTCTCCACGCCGGCCATGGGCGTCGATCGCCTCTCCTTCAACTGCTCGCTGTGCCACACGGGGCAAATCGACGGCAAGCTGATTCCGGGCTTGCCGAACGTCAATTTGCGCATGCAGCGCTTTCAAGAGGACATGATTGCCTCGATCGAAAGCCCGCGCTTCACGAGCGACGCGGTGCTCGCGCGCATTCAGGCCCGCCATCCGGATCTGTCCTGGACCGAGGCGCTGCAAATCCGCCTCTGGATCGCCGGCGCCAAGTGGCAGGCGCCGGGTCAGAAGCCGCTGCCTTATCGCGCGGGGCCGGGGCGCTTCGATCTGATGGGGGCCTTCAAGCAGCGCCTGGGCTTGCCGATGCACCACTTCAACGCCTTCATGGACATTCCCGCGCTCTTCGGCGCGCGCGACCTCAAGCGCTATCCGCGCGACGGGGCGATCGGCGGCAATCAGGACCTCGTGCGCTACCTCATCGTGCGCATTTCGGGCGACAACGCGCCGCTGCAGCACGGCGAGGTGCCCCAGTGGGTGCACGATCTCAATTCCTACCTGTTCTCGCTCGATCCGCCGCGCTATCCCTATCCGATCGACCGCGCCAAGGCCGAGGCGGGGCACCAGGTCTTCAATCAGAACTGCTCGATGTGCCATGGCACCTACGGCTTGTTCGACGAGCATCATCCGAACCTGATCGTGCCGATCGGCGTGGTCGGCACCGATCCCAACCGCATCAAAATCTGGGACGCGGCCTCGATCGCCTACATGAAGCGCGATCCGATTCTCAAACAGCTCGATCTCAAGCCCGGCGTGGGCTTTTTGCCGCCTTCGCTGCGCGGCGTCTGGGCGACGGCGCCCTACCTCCACAACGGCTCGGTGCCGACGATTTACGACGTGCTCTCCGATCCGTCCACGCGTCCCAAGCGCTTCTGGCGCGGCGGCTTCCACTTCGACCCGGTGCACGTGGGCCTCTCGACGGTCGACAAGCCCGCCGATGCGAGCCAGTTCCTGTACGACACGAGCATTTCGGGCAACGGCAATCAGGGGCATCCGTTCGGCGAGCCGTTGACCGAGACGCAGCGCATGGAAGTGATCGAGTATCTCAAGACGATTTGAGGTGACGATGGACGGGGCGATTCAACGCCTGAACGACGTGCTCGCCAAGGAGCCGCCGACGATTCCCTGGGCCCTCGTGGCGCAAGCGACCAACGAGGCGCTCTCGATCAGCTTCGAAGCGGCCGAGGCGCTCGAACTTTCGCTCGAGCGCCTCGGCTACGCCGCCAATCACAAGGGTGACTGGGTCCGCGCTTAGTGGCTGCAAACCGTCCCGTTGGCGGTGCCGGTCTGCCCGTTGCTGGTGCTGCCCGTGGCCGTGCCGCTGACACACGAGGCGGCCGGCGCCGGTGTCGAACTGGGGGCCGTGGTTGCGCTGCCGCCGCCACCGCCGTTGCTCGGCGGGTTCACCGCCACCTGACCGCTGGCCGAACAGCCCGCCATCGCCGCCAGCAGAGCGCCTGTGGCCACGCGTGGAATCCAATTCCGCATCGTCTCCTCCTTTTTCCCATCCCTGTACGAGGCATTTGAGGCCCATCATACGGCAGGGGGCGCAAAGCGCAGACAGACGAGCGCGGCTCAGTGACGCGGCAGCGTGAACCAGAAACGGCTGCCCTTGGGCTTGCCCGGCGGTGGCGAATCGACGGCGATGCGGCCGCCGTGCGCTTCGACGAGGTTGCGGGCGATCGCGAGCCCCAGCCCGGCGCCGCCGAAGCGCCGCGTGTAGCCGCTGTCCATCTGGCTGAAGCGTTGAAAAAGGCGCGGCAGCTGGTCCTCGCGGATGCCCATGCCGTCGTCCTCCACGCTCACCACGAGCTCTTCGCCCGCCACGCGGATTTCGATTTCGATCGTGCCGCCGGGCAACGTGAACTTGATCGCGTTCGTGAGCAGGTTCGCGACGACCTGCCGCACGCGGGCCGCGTCTCCGTGGACATGCCCGTCGGCTCCGTCCACGCGCAGCACCAGCGTGTGCCCGCTTCCCGCTGCCAGGGGGCCGAACGTGTCCGCGACGTCCTGCAGCAGCGGCACGAGGTCGATCGGTTCCGGCTCGATGGTGAGCTTGCCCGCCTGAATGCGCGAGTACTCCAGCAGATCACATACCAGATGATTGAGCTGGGCCGCGCCCTCGAGCATCTTGCCGAGATAGCGGCGCTGCTGCTCCGTCATCGGGCCGGACTCCTCTTCGTCTTGCAGGATCGCGCCGAACCCCGAGATGACGTTCAGCGGCGTGCGCAGCTCATGACTGATGGTGGCGAGGAACTGGTCCTTCATGCGATCGAGGTCCTGCAAATGCTCGTTCGCCTGGCTAAGCGCGAGTGCGCGCTGCAGCACCTCGCGATAGTGGGCCGCGTTGCGCAGCGCCACCATGATCAGATCCGCGAGCAACGGCAGCCAGCCGGGATCGCCGTCCGGCGTCAGCACCAGCAAGCCGAAGAGCGCGTTTTGAAAACGCAGCACGCTGACGAGGACACGCTCCTGGTCCAGTCGCCGTACCAGCTCGCCGAGCGTGCCGTCGTCGCGCGTGGCGAAGAAGCAACCGGGCTCGCGCGCGAGCAGGTGCTGGCATTGCCCGGCTTCCAGCGGCAAGGGGGGAATCGCCTTCCAGCCACGTCCCTCGACGCATTCGAGTTGATCGTTGGTGGGATCGACGAGCAGCACGGCCGCCGAGCTCGCACCCGTGAGCTCGGTCGCTCGCGCCACGAGGAAGGGCAACAATCGCTTGAGATCGAGCTCGGCGAGCAATTGCCGGCTGGTGTCGCTCAGCAGCGCGAGCGCCGCTTGATTCGGCGCGGCTTCCGTTCGCGACGTCGGCCAGGGCCAGACCAGCGGGCCTTGCGGACCCGCTTGAATCCAGCGGCAGGCCTCGCATTGCACGTCGAGAAAGAACCGCTCGACCAGCTCGACGAGGGCCGGGCCTTCCTTGCTCGACGCCAGCAACGTCACGATCTCGATCCGCTCGGCCGTCAATTGCTCGAAAAGCGTCTCGACGGGCGTCGGCGCCGGGCAGCTCGCACGCAACAAGCCCAGCGCATCCTGGTGCGCCAGCGCCGAAAACAGGATTTGCCGCCGTGCGGGCGCCGATTCCTCGATTCCGGACATATCGCCTCCCGATACGATATACCCGACAAGCGTGCTTTCGCCCGGCAAGGTTTCGGGTTAGGCCCAAGCCGGGGATAACGGGAGCATAGGAAGCGCTTCATGCCCTTGTTGCACCTCTACCGGATCGAAATCGACGAAGCTTCCTCCTCCCTCGCGGAGGAGGTGGCGCGCAGCGCCGGAAGAGCGGTTCGGCGGCGACGGAAGTTGTCGCATCCGAACCCCTCCATCGCCCTGACGGGCACTTCCTCCTCAAGGGAGGAAGTGCGCTTCGCTGCCGGCTTGGCTTGAGGATGCGACACGCGGATTACATGCGCCTCGCGCTCGCC
>DATNPP010000041.1:0-7859 GCA_036703175.1 Oscillatoriaceae cyanobacterium | reverse complement strand
GGCGGCAACGGCACGGGGCCCGGGCCGGGCAACTGTGCGCCCGTGACGCACCAATTCCAGCTCGGGCACACGTACCCGGCCTATCCGATCACCGTCGAGTTCCAGGCGCCTTTCGGCCAGCTGATCTCGGAGGTCGTCTTCGACAGCGCCGCCTCGACGCCCAGCACGGGCATTCCCGAGGGCTGTCCCATGAACGTCGTGTTGCTCGGCAAGAACAACACCGTGATCAACCAGTACAACAACTGGTCGACGCCGCCGGGCAGTCCCTACGCGCTCACGCTGCCGCTGTAAGGCCGCGCTTCGACAAGAGAAAGCCCCCGAGCCGTCGGCTCGGGGGCTTCGTGAATGGTTCCGCTTAGCGCTGGAAGCAGTTGCGGCAGTAGACGGGGCGATCGCCCGACGGCTTGAAGGGCACTTGCGTCTGAACGCCGCAGCCGGCGCAGATCACGTCGTGCATTTCGCGCTGCGGACGCGAGCCGTAGCCGCCGCCGCTGCTGCGGCCGCCGCCGGACTGGCCCTTGGCGGCCTTGGCGGCCTCGCGGCAAGGCTTGCAACGGCGCGGGGCGCTGAAGCCCTTCTGCGCGAAGAACTCCTGCTCCGAGGCCGTGAAGGTGAACTCGGTGCCGCAGTCGGCGCAAACGAGGGTCTGATCGGTGCTGTACATTGAGATTTTCCTTTTTCAGATTTGAGGAAGAAGGCGACCCATCGTGCTTGACTGAGAACCGGTGCTTGCCAATACAAGCGCCCGTATCATGCTGAATTCTATCGCCCCATCCGGTGGGGATTTCTTCACTAAGCATAGCACGATTTCCGTGAAAATGGATGAGATAGGCGCTAATTCCGCTGCCCGAGCCACTCTTCGCGGGATTTGATCGCGGCTTCGCGAATCTCTTCGGTGATCGTCTGGCTCGCCTGCACGAAGTCCAATCCGGCGGCAACCCAGTGCGCCATCTCGGGTGCGACGAGGCGATAGTAGACGTGGCGGCCTTCATGGCGTTCGGCCACGAGCCGATGGGCGCGCAGCACCGCGAGATGGCGGCTCGTCTTGGCCTGGCTCACGCCCAGAATCGCCTGCAGCGAGGCGACGTCGCGCTCGCCGTCGCGCAACTCCTCGACCAAGCGCAAGCGCTCCGGATGCGACAGGGCGCTGAACAGGATGGCGAGTTCTCGAGCGGCGATGCGGCGATGGGCCATGATTTTTCTCCCGACCCCAGATCGTTTCGCGCGCCGCGCCCTTTTGTCAAGGCCGGATAGGGCGAAAGCGGCGTGGCCCCTGGACAGGCGGGGCGTCATCGGCTAACATGCACATATTCACAAAATCGAATATGTTCGCGACTTCCCGATGACGCGAAGTCCGAGTTGCCGAAACGAACGCGCTGGCCGACCGGGTGAAGACGCCCTCCGCCGGAGCGATGCCGGAAGGAGGCTCATATGAGCATGCAGAGCGAAACGAAGTCCACGTCGACGCTTCAGTCCCCCGGGCGCACGACCGTCGCCCTGATTCCGGGCGACGGCATCGGCCCCGAGATCGTCGCCGCCGTGCGCGCGATCTTCGCCGCCGCGGACGCGCCCGTGGATTGGGACGAGCACCCCGCCGGCTTGAGCTGCATCGACAGCGCGCCGAACGGCTTGCCCGAGACGACGCTCGAGGCGATCCGCCGGCATCGCATCGCCCTCAAGGGCCCGACCGCGACGCCCGTGGGCGGCGGCCACAAGAGCGTGAACGTCACGATTCGCAAGTCGCTCGAGCTGTACGCGAACGTGCGCCCCGTGAAGAGCCTGCCCGGCGTGGCCACGCGCTTCGAGAACGTCGATCTGGTGATCGTGCGCGAGAACATCGAGGACACCTACGGCGGCATCGAGCACATGCAGACGCCGGACGTCGCGCAGTGCCTGAAGGTGATCACGCGCCCCGGCTCGCTCGCGATCTGCCGCTACGCCTTCGAGTACGCCCGCTCGCACGGCCGCAAGCGCGTCACGTGCGTGCAGAAGGCGAACATCATGAAGATCACGGACGGCCTGTTCCTCGAGTGCTTCCGCGAGGTCGCCGCCCAGTACCCGGACATTCAAGCGGACGAGGCGCTCGTCGACGCCACGTGCATGAACCTGGTGGTGCATCCCGAGCGTTTCGACGTGCTCGTGATGCCCAATTTGTACGGCGACATCGTCTCGGATCTCTGCGCCGGTCTGATCGGCGGCCTCGGCGTCGCGCCGGGCGGCAACATCGGCGAGAGCCTGGCCGTGTTCGAGGCCGTGCACGGCACCGCGCCGGACATCGCCGGCAAGGGCCTCGCGAACCCGACCGCCCTGCTGCTCTCGGCGGTGCAGATGCTGCGGCACCTCGGCCACCACGCGCACGCCGAGCGCATCGAGCAGGGGCTGCATCGCGCCCTCGAGCGCGGCGTCAAGACGGGCGATCTGGGCGGCAAGGCCACCACGGGCGAGTTCGTCGACGCGATCATCCAGGCGATGCCGCCCGTGGACTCGGTGAAGGTACCCGCGAGTGCGCATCAGGCGACGCGCGTCGTGCCGGCCGCGCCGTCCGGCCAAAAGGTCGATTTGCAGCTCTACGGCGCGGATCTCTTCGTGCAGTGCGACGAGATTCCCCAAATGCCCGAGCGCGTGGGCCCCTTCACGCTGCGCATGATGTCCAATCGCGGCACCAAGTGCTACCCGGGCCCCACGCCGGACATTTTGCTGGTGGATTGGTACCGCGTGCGCTACACGGCGGATCACCCGGTGGACGACGCGCAGGTCCTCGAGCTCATCAGCGAAGCCTGCCGCGGCTACCGCTGGATGCACGTGGAGAAGCTCTGCAAGGACGCGCAGGGCAAGGCCTACTACTCCAAGGCGCAGGGCGAGTAGCCCGCTTGTCGGAGGCCCCGGACGCGCCGCGTCCGGGGCTTTTCAGTGCGCCTTCTCTGTGCGCACCTGGCCGGTGAGCCAGCCCGTCGCGCGCGCAATCTGATCCGGGCTGAGCTTGCTCATCAACTCGTCGCGAATCGTGGCGATCGACTTTTGCCGCAGCGTGGCCATCCAGGCGGCCTCGGCCTCGCGCATGGTGCGGTGGATGGCGCACGGCATGCGGCAGAGGTCAGGGCCGGCGGGCGCGGGGCCGCGCTGGCGAATCTCGGTGCAGCGGAAGGTGGGCTCGGGGCCCTCGATCGCCTGCACCACGTCCAGAAAAGTGACCGCGTCCGCGTCGCGCGCGAGCCGGTAGCCGCCGCGCGGCCCGGGCACCGAGGCCAGAATGCCGGCCGCCACCAGGGCCTTGAGGTGTTTGAGCAGATAGCTCTCGGACACGCCGTGGAACTCGGCGATCGCCTTGCCCGGCAATGACGCCCCGGGCGGCAGCATCGACAGCAACGAGACGCTGTGCAAGCTCCACTCGACGCCTTCACTCATTCGCATGCCTTCACGATACCAGGCTTTGCGTCGTGGCTCAATCGTGGACTGCGAGAATCATGGATTGATTTTATCCAGGATAGTTGCTATCGTTGTTTTCGAACGAAGCGGTCGCTGCGATCCGCTGGAAAGGAGCCGGTCATGGAGGTTTTCGTCACGGGTGGCACGGGCGTCCTCGGGCGCCCCGTGGTGCGGTCTTTGCTCGCGAAGGGGCATTTCGTGCGCGTGGCGGCGCGCTCGGAGGCGAACGAGGCGCTGATTCGCGAGCTGGGCGCGACGCCTGTGCGCCTCGATCTCTTCGACGCGGCGGCCGTGCGCGAAGCGGTGCGGGGCGTGCACGCCGTGCTGCACCTGGCGACGCGCATTCCGAGCGCCGCCCGAATGGGGGATGCCACCATCTGGGCCGAGAACAACCGCATTCGCATCGAGGGCACCCACAACCTGGTCGAAGCGGCGATCGCAGCGGGCGCCGAGGTCTTCGTCTACCCCAGCATCACGCTGGTTTACGCGGACGGCGGCGCGTCCCTTTTGGCGGAGGACGCGCCGCTCGCTTCGACGCCGATCACGCGCTCGACGCTGACGGCCGAGCAAGAGGCCATGCGCTTCACGGGCGAGGGCAGGCGCGGCGTCGTGCTGCGCATGGCCAACTTCTACGGCCCCGAGGCCGTTCACACCCGCGAGACGCTGGCTTACGCCCGCAAGGGCATCGCCCCGATTCTCGGCGCGCCGGACGCGTACATGAGCTACGTCTGGGTGGACGACGCCGCCGCCGCCGTGCTCGCGGCGCTCGAGCGGGCTCCGGCCGGCATTTACAACGTGGCCGAGGACGCTGCGGCGACGCGCGCCGAGCTAACGACGGCCCTGGCGCTTGCGGCGGGACGGCGATCGCTGTGGCGTCTGCCCGCCTTTCTGGCCCGCTGGATGATGGGCGCGGAGCTCGTCGAACAGCAAAGCCGCAGCCAGCGCGTGAGCAACCAGGCTTTCAAGAACGCGACCGGCTGGGCGCCGGAGGTGACGCGTCCGAGTGACGGTTTCGCGCGCCTTCGTTGAGACGGGCGGTCCGACAGCCTTGCTCGGGCACGTCACCTCCCAGCGCGCCCGGAGCCCGGCTGCGCGACGCTATCGCCGAAGCCACGGGGGCCTGATTGGGGTGTGCCCCTCCGTCAGCCCTTGGACCGACTTTGGCGAGGCAGTCTGATTGGCCCATGACCGAGGCGGACCCATAGGAGTGCCATGTTTCCCGCGTCTCGGCTGACGAGCGCGCTGATGCGGCGCTCGTAGCCGCCGCTTGTGCCCTCCGTCTCCAGAAACACCACGTCGGAGCCGCCTTCCAGGCACGCCGCGCGTGAGACTTCTTCGATCCAGACGGGGCGATCCAGCCAGGCCGGGCCCGCGAGAAGCCGAGCGGCTTCGTCGACGAGGTCGGCCGGCGCGGAGACGTATCGCCAGGTGCCGGTGAGCGTCAGTCCTTGCGGCTGCGGCTGGTCATCGCGCGAGGTCAGCTCCAGATCCTGATGGAGGTGGCGCTGGATGTCGTCGATCAGCCAATGGGTGCGAATCAAACGCGTGTGTCCGGAGCCGGCGACACGGGCCGTCATGCGATAAGCCCACCCGAGCGCCGGCCGGCGTTCGCAAGCGAGCAGTTCCTCGAGTTGCAGCGTGGGGTCGTTGAGCCAGGCCTCGTCCTTCAATTCGGCGATCGCCCGCGCGGCCACGGCCCGCGCCTCCTCGGCGTCGACGTCCATCGCCTGGTAAGAGCCCGAGCCGTAAGTGACGTGGCTTTCGGCCGGAAGCAGCTCGAGCGCGCCGGCGAGAATCCGGGATGCGCTCAAATCCGAAGTTCCTCCGATTCGAGCGGCTCGATGCGCAGCCGTGCCTCGACTTCGCGGACGCGCTGGTAATCGGCGAACACCGCCTCGCGCTCGCCGGCCAGTCCGACGATGCCGAGCGTCGTGTCGAAATCAACCGTTTGCAGGACGCGATCGCCGTTGCCCAGCCACATATGGGTGCTCAAATGCGTCGGCAAGGCGCGCAGTTGCTCCAGTTCTTCGACGTTTCGCAAAATGCCGGTGAGGGGCGCGATGAGAAAGACAGGAACGACGGTCCGCTTGAAATCGTAGGTCCGACTCCGAATCTCGCGATCGACGTAGGCCTCGATCACCCGTTCCAACTGGCTGCTGCCGGTCGCGACGCGCGAGAAGCCCAGCACCGGCCCGCCGCACGTGCGCGCGCCGACCTCGATGAGCCGGGGGCCATCGGGCGTCAGCATGACCTCGCTGTGCGCGGCGCCCCATCGGATTCCCACGGCGTCGAGGGCCTGTCGGACGTAGGCCAGCAACGCGCCGTATCGCGCGTCGTCGAACGGCAGGAACTCCGTGTGGTCGAAGACGGTCATGCGATCGCCCGCCGAGGTCTTGTTGTAGCGGATGAGGTGCGCCAACACGTGCTCGCCGTCCGCGCTCACCGTGTCGACGGCGAACTCGGTGCCGAAGACCTGTTCCTGCACGATCACCGTCTCGTTGGGCTCCCACCGTAGCTTGGTGCGGGAGGCCAGGATTCGCTCGAAAACGGATCGCCAATCCCCACCCGGCGCAACGTGGTGCACGTTGTCGGAGCCCGCCGACGTCGCGGGCTTGAGGATCAGCGGGGCGTCCGTGAGGTTCTGCTCTTTGAGCCAGGCCATGACCTCGGCCGGGCTCGCGGTGTTCAACGTGCGGATGACCGGAAGGCCGGACTTCGCGAGCGCCTCTTGCATCGCGCCCTTGTGCCGCCTTGCTCGCGACAGATCGGGCACGTTGGCGATCTGCGGCGTGAGGACGGCCGCGAGGCGATCCGAGAGCGCCACGCCGGACTCGGCGCCGGCGATGACGGCCATGGGGTCATGGCGGCGCAAAGTCTCGACGAGGTCAGGGCCGTCCTCGTAGATCGCCTCGAAGTGGGCGGAGTGAATCTTGGCCGCGTAACCGCCCTCGTTCACTCCGTCCCAGGTGCCGCCCGGAATCGAGCGGACGGCGATCGCCGGAACTCCCCGGGCTGCAAACGCAGGCGCGAGCTCGGCGCCCGAATCGATGGGATCCACGATGACGACGGGACGTGTCATGCCGCCTCCTGCTCGGGTTGTCGCCGCGGCATCGACGCGACTTGCCAGGCGAGCGCGCATAGCAGCAAGCCACCGGCCGCGTAGGGCAGGGTTCGCACGTCGAGCCCGCCGGCCAGGGCCAAACCGCCCAGCGCCGGGCCGAAGACGCTGCCGAGGCCGACCGCCGAGCTGTTCAGAGCCACCACCGTCGTCTCATGCCCGGGCTCGAGCGCGGCGAGGCTCATCTGCTGGGGCGTCATGGTCGCCCACCCCATCGCGCCCCAGACCAGAAAGGGCAGCAGCCCCAGGATGGGCCAGGCGCCGACGAAAGGCAGCGTCACCACCGCCGCGAACAGGGTCACGAGAATGCCCGCCATGACGGCACGCGGATTGCCGATCCGATCTTCCAGAAAGCCGATGGCCGTGCTGCCGAGCAGGCCGCCGACGTTCCAGACGGTCAGCGCCGCATCCGCCGAGCCGGCCATCAGGGGCGCCACGAAGTCGTACAGCCCGAGGCTGGCGGTCGCCGTGAGGCAGGTGACGCCGATGGTGGACAGCACGCGCCTGTCGACCAGAAAGCGAAGCTGGGCTCCGAGCGACGGGGGGGCCGGTATTGGCAATTTCGGTTGCCGAATGGCGATGCCGAGCAGCGTGACGGTCCCCAGGGCCAGGATCAATCCGATGGTGGCCTGCCATCCGAACCTTGCGGCCAGCCACAGGCCGGCCGGCACCCCGACGACGGCCCCGGCGCTGTTGGCGCCCCAAATCAAGCCGAGTGCCCGCCCCAGCGCCTCGGGGGCGACCAGCTCGGCCGCCGCCGCCACGGCGATGGGCAGGTACATGCCGGCGCCGATGCCGGCGATCGCCCTGCTGACGAGGTAAGCGGCGAGGTTGGGCGCCAGAAGCGTCATCCCATTGCCCGCCGCGAAGATGACGAGCGCCAGGATGAGGACCTGGCGGGCCGGCTTTCGCGCGAGCAGAACGGCGAAGAGCGGCGCGCAGACCAGATACGTGAAGCTGAAGGCCGTGATGCCCTGGGCGACGCCCGCCATGGACGCTCCCAGCGTCTTGCCGAGGCCCGGCAGCAATCCGGCCACGACGTAGTCGTCGCAGCCCATCGTGAACATGCCGGCCGCCAGGAAATAGAGCGATCTCATCGCAGCCCCAGCAGCGCGTCGGTCGCTTCCCGCAAGCGTGCCCGCAGGGCTTCCCGGTAGGCGTCGAGATGGGCCTCGGCGGCCTGATCCTCGTGGAAGTACGTGCCCGTCAGAGGCGAGGCGAGCACCCGCAGCGTCGCCTCACCGCCGTAGGCGACGGTGTTGAGCGGCGTGCCGCCGCCTCCGCGAACCATGTTGGTGTCCATGTAAGTCGCCGG
>DATNPP010000035.1:0-2843 GCA_036703175.1 Oscillatoriaceae cyanobacterium | reverse complement strand
TCACGGCCGAGCCGCTCGAGCCCTCCGTGCGCCACGCCCTGTCGAGCCTCGGCTTCGAGCCGCAGGTGGCCTTCGCGCGCTACAACCAGGTATTCCAGGAGCTGCTCAATCCGCACAGCCTCCTGTCCGGCGCGCGCGGCGGCGTGAACGTCCTGTTGCTGCGGCTGGAGGACTGGTTTCGCTATGGGCAGGCGAGCGAGTCCTCCGTCGATCGCACGCTCAACGACTTTTTGAGTGCGCTCGAGGGCTATTGCGCCAGCGCGCGGGTGCCGCTGCTGCTCGCCCTGGCGCCGCACTCGCCGGCGGCGGTGCGCAAGCTCGATCTCTCGAACCGCTTGCACGCGCTCGATCAGCGTTTGATCGGCGCCGCGTCCGCGCTGACGGGCGTGCACCTGCTCGATCTGCGCCACGTGGACGAAACCTACCGCGTCGGCCGCGTGTGGGACGAGGCCCGCGACAAGCTGGGCCACATTCCCTTCACCCAGCCGTGCTACACGGCCATGGGCGCGGCGATCGCCCGCCGCGTCGCCGCGTTGCTCATCGGGCCGGCCAAGGTGATCGTGCTCGACTGCGACAACACGCTCTGGGGCGGCGTCACCGGCGAAGACGGCCCGCAAGGCGTGCGCGTCGACGGCCCCTACGCGGCCTTGCAGCAGTTCATGGCCGATCAGCAACGCCAGGGCAAGCTGCTCTGCCTCGCGAGCAAGAACAACGAGGCCGACGTCTGGCGCACCTTCGAGGCCCATCCCGAGATGCCGCTCAAGCGCGAACAAATCGTCGCACATCGCATCGACTGGAACCGCAAGAGCGAGAACATCCGCGCGCTGGCGCGCGAGCTGTCGTTGGGCCTGGATTCCTTCATCTTCGTCGACGACAACCCCATGGAAATCGAAGAGGTGTCGAGCGCGCTGCCGCAGGTTTTGTGCGTGCGCGTGCCGTCGGAGCCGGCGCACATCGCGCCGTTCCTCGCGCATCACTGGGCCTTCGACACCCTCAGCGTGACGGATGAGGATCGCCGCCGCACGCAGATGTACCAGGAAAACCGCGCCCGCGAGGCCGTGCGCGACACGGTCGCGACCTTCGAGGAGTTTCTCGAGCGGCTCGAGGTGCAACTCGACATCGCGCCCGTGTCCGACGCCGAGCTCGAGCGCGCGGCGCAGCTCACGCACCGCACCAACCAGTTCAACGCCAACAAGCGCGTGCACACGGAGTCGGAAATGGCGGGGCTGCGCGAAGAACCGGGCCGCCATCTCTGGCGCGTGCGCGTCGCCGATCGCTTCGGGGACTACGGCATGATCGGGCTGCTTTCCTGCGTGGCGCGCGGCGAGGTCATGGTCTGCGACACCTTTTTGATGAGCTGTCGCGTGCTGGGACGCCGCGTGGAGCACGCGATGGTGCGCACGGTCGCCCAGGCGGCCGGAGCCGCCGGCTGCACGCACGTCAGCTTCGAGTTCGCCTGGACGGAGCGCAATCGCGTGGCGCACACCTTCTTCGCGAGCCTGGCCGGCGGGGCGGTCGGGGAGCACACGCACGCGTTGCGCTTCGCGCCCGCCGACGTCGACGCGCTGCTGGCCTCGGCCAAGGATCAGCAAGAGGCGCCCACGGAGGGCGAGGCGGCGCCGCTCGCGACGGCGAGCCTGCGCGCCCATGCGGCCGCCGGCTTCGAGGCGCTGGCCACGGCCGGCGCGGATCTCGACCAGCTGCAATCCGCGATCGACGCCTCGAGTAGCCTCACGCGGCCGAACCTCGCGACCGAGTACGTCACGCCGCGCACGGCCTGGGAGAAGAAGATCGCCGCCATCTGGCGCGACGTGCTGCGCGTCGATCGCGTCGGCATCTACGACAGCTTCTTCGAGCTCGGCGGCGATTCGCTGCGTGCGGCCGAGGCCTTCGCGCGCATGTGGGATCTCGGCGTGCCCGAATCGATCTCGCTGCAGACGATCCCCGATCCCACCGTCGCGGGGCTGGCGATCGCCATCGAGGACGTCAAGGCCGGCCGGAAGCCGACGCTGCTGGCGGACAAGTTCTCGCTCGAAGCCGAGGGCCAGCTGCCCGACGACATTCGCAACGACGGCTACGACGTCACGACCTACGCTCGCCCCATGCAAAGCGTCTTTCTGACCGGCGCGACGGGCTACATCGGCGCCTTCGTCATCGCCGAGCTGCTGCAGCAGACCGAGGCGTCGATCCACTGCCTCGTGCGCGCGGCCACGCCGGAAGACGGCCTGCAGCGCGTGATCGCCAACCTCCGCCGCTACGACCTCTGGAAGCCCGCCTACGAAAGCCGCGTCGACGTGGTGCTCGGCGATCTGACCGAGCCGCACTTCGGCCTCGGCGAGGCTGGCTTCGTCGCGCTGGCGCGCCGCATCGACACGATCTTCCATTCGGCGGCCTGGGTCAACTTCGTCTACCCCTACCAGCACCTCAAGAAGACCAACGTCGACTCGACCGAGACCGTGCTGCGCTTGGCCGTGGCGAACAAGCCGACCCCGATTCAGGTGCACTTCGTCTCGACCCTCGGCGTGATCATGTCGACCGGCTACGGCCGCGACAATCCGGTCTACGAGCACGATCCGCTGCTGCACGCCGACGACCTGCTCAACGGCTACGAGCAGACCAAGTACGCGAGCGACAAGATGGTCTGGACGGCCTTCAAGGAGCGCGGCATTCCCGGCGCGATTTACCGCCCCGGCATGGTCAGCGGCCTCTCGGACGGCACCTACCACAAGCTCGACGAGTTCATGCCGCAGTTCCTCAAGGGCTGTCTGCAGCTCGGCAGCTGGCCGCTGATCGACACCACCTGGGAGATGGCGCCGATCGACTACGTCTCGAAGTGCATCGTG
>DATNPP010000034.1:0-6353 GCA_036703175.1 Oscillatoriaceae cyanobacterium | reverse complement strand
GACGGCACCGACGTGAGGCTCTACGCGTGGCCGCAAGCGTACGCGGCCTATACCATCAAGGCGACCTGGACGCTGAAGGACATGGTCGTCACGTCCAGTTTGCCGCAGCCGTGCGTGATCGCGCCCGGGACGCGCACGCTGATTGCCACGCTGCATCGCAGCGGGCCGAGCCCCACGTTCTCGTGGCACATTCCGAGCGCCGCGGTGGGCGACATGCGCGTCACCTCGGACGACTATCTCTACGGCTTGCCCTGGCGCGTCGGCGACACGTATGTGTGCGGCAACGCCTGGAACGGCTTCGGCGGGCACACGGGCGACGACGCCTATGCGGCGGATTTCGTCATGCCCGTCGGCACGCCGGTGCGGGCGGCCCGTGGCGGCGTGGTCTTCGAGACCAAGTCGGACTCGGACCGTGGCGGGGCGGATCCGAGCTTCGTGAACGACGCCAACTACGTCTACATCTGGCAGGACAGCGGGGACTTCGCGGTTTACGCGCATTTCGAGAAGGACGGCGTGGTGGTCAAGGTCGGCCAGCGTGTGCAGCGCGGCGATTTGATCGGCTATTCCGGCCAGACCGGCTGGGCCACCGGGCCGCACCTGCACTTCGACGTGAAGACGGCCAAGGACGAGACGGGCCAGGTCACCTTGCCCGTCAAATTCCAGACCAGCCCGACGGACGAGGTCGGCGCCATCCCCGAGCTCAACGCCAGCTACACGGCCTACTAGACCCGGGCGTCGCACCGGGGCGACGCCCGGCTCGATCCGCGTCTAGTGGAAATACACCGCCTGGTACAAATTGCCGCCGACGCCCACCGGGCCGGCGTCCCACTTTACGCCCCAGAAGTAGCGGTTGCCGGTGTCCAAAGGCAGCAGCATGCCGTCGCCGTTCCAGGTGTAGCTGGTGGCGTTCCCCGGCAGCTCGGCGCTCATGTAGAAGAGCTTGTAGTTGGTGTACGGGTGCGTGTGCACGCGGAACCAGTACTTCACCACCGGTTGCGTCTGGGGCACCCAGGTGAAGGTCATGGGCAAGCCCACGTGCGAATCCATGGCCGGCGTGTTCGTCATGCCCTTCTGATAGAGATCCACCGGCGGCCAGGCCGCGCCCGTGGTGGCGTTCACGAGCTGCGCGACGCTGTTCCAATAGCCGATCTTGTTGCGGTCGGTCGGATTGTAGTAGTGGGCGTAGTAGAACCCGGGCTTGAGGCCCTTCGCCAGGAAGGCGCCCTGCGCGTCCGTGGTGGTGTTGATCGTGCCGGAAGGACCGATCACCTGAATCTGAATGCCCGCGATGCCCACCCCGTTGAGCAGGCACTGCCCGCGCGCCGCGCCGGGCCCCGGATTGGGCGTGACGCCCACCGGAATGCTCGGACTGCTCGACGGCATGGTACTCGGGCTGGGCAAAGCACTCGGCGTCACGCTCGGCGTCGTCGTCGGCCGGGTGCTGGGGCTGGTCGTCGGCGTGGTCGTCGGGCTCGGTGAGCCGCCCGTCGTGCCGGACCCGCCGTTGATCTGCACCTCGTAAATCGCGACGTGGGGCTGCGGTGCGCTCGTGCTGTTGTGCCAGAAGATGCGCACGTATCGGCCGCTGGTGTTGGCCGGCAGGGGCTTGGTTTCGAGGGTCCAGCTGGTGTTCGTCTGCCCGGAGAGCACGGTCGTGAAGTTGGCGCCGTCGTCGGAGGTCTGGACGTCGTAGCTGGTGCCGCCGGCGGCGGGCGGCATCTTGATGCTCAGGCTCGCGAGGCTCGCGCGCGTGCTCAGCGTGAGAAGCGCCCAGGCCGTGGCGTTTCGATAGCCGCCGTTGCTCCAGGCCGACGCGAGGTTGCCGTCCGCCAGCGCGGTGGCCGGGTTGTTGGCGAGCTGGCTATCGGCGCTGACGCCGGCGATCGCGACCGGATCGGTACTCAACGTATGGTAATGGGGCGACGTGGGCGCGAGCCGGAGATCGGCGGTGAAAGGCTGCGGAGTGCTGCAGGCGGCGAGCACCAACATGGCGACCAGCAGAGAGACGCGGGGGGTCCGCATGGGGTGTTTCCTCCAGGGAAAACAGGCCTTGGGTTGGAAACAATCCGTGGGACGAAGCGGTCACAGCCCCTGCGACGGCAAGGCGTGGGAAGCGATTAAAAGCTAGCACTCGCCGTCGCCCGCGTTATGGGCGGGTTCTCCAAACTGTTTTATCTATATACACAACGGCGTTTATCGTTCAGGTGGTCTGCCCGGTACCTGGCTTGTGGGCCAGCAGCACCCATCCGATGCCCCACGGGGCGCCGTCGAAAAGGCGATCGCCTTTCAGCACGAGGCCGACCACCTTGCTCGCAAGTTTCCGCCAACCTGCCAGCGGCCGCGTGACGATGCCGCCGTCGCGCTTGCGCCGAAGCATCCGCAAGTACACCTGCCGGTGATACAGGCGCGTGAACGGGAATCCCCAGCGGAACAGCCGGCGCACTTCGAAGCCCTGCGCCTCGAACAAGCGGCGCAGCGCCGCATCCGAGTAACGCCGTCGATGCCCGGCCCAGTCGTCCGAGGCGTCCCAGAGTCGCGGATCCGCCGGCACGCTCACCAGGCACCAGCCGCCCGGCCGCAGTACGCGGAAGAACTCGGCGGCGGCGCGGGCGTCGTCTTCCAGGTGTTCGAGCACCTCGCCTGCGACGACGGCATCGAACGTGCCGTCGGGAAGTTCGAGCCGCGTCACGTCGCCGCGCTGGAACCGCGCGCCGAGTATGCGTTCGCCGGCATAGGCGACGAAGCGCTCGGATTGGTCGACGCCGACGACGCCGTAACCTGCGGATACCAGCTTACCGGCGAAACTGCCTGAGCCCGAGCCGGCGTCGAGGACTTCGGCGGGCGGGGCGATCGCCGAGCGTAGAACCTCGAACAGCAAGGCCTCTCGCGCGGCATGGCGCGGGCCGAAGAACTCGGGGTCCGTGCCCCATTGTGTGGCGGGCGTGGGGATGTTCACGCTGACAATCTACCCGAGGCAGCAAGAAAGTGGGGTAGTCGGAAGGCGGGAAACATACTCGGACACCTTGAATGCCTTGCGGCAATCGCCTATGATGGGATTGTGTAGACTCCTACACAAAGGAGGTGTCAATGGCCACCAATCTCGCCCTGGATGATGATCTTCTTTCCGAGGCGCTGCGCCTGGGCGGCTTCCGCTCTAAGCGGGAAACCGTGAACGCGGCGTTGGCTGAGTTCATACAGCATCGCAAGCAACGGGATGTCGCGAAGCTCTTCGGAACGGTCGATTTCGACGACGCCTTCGATTACAAGGCCAATCGGAGCCGTCGTGGCGGTTCTCGTTGATACCTCGGTCTGGTCGCTCGCGCTGAGAAGGCGATCGCCCCAGTCTCATCCGTCCAGCGAGACGCTAAAGCGCCTCTTGGAGCAAGGTGAGGACGTGGTGCTGCCGGGAATCGTCTTGCAGGAGATTCTCTCCGGAATTCGGGCGCCGGAGCAGTACGAGCGCATTCGCTCGGCGTTGTCCATCTTTCCGTTGGTGGCGGTCGAGCGCGACGATTACGAGGAAGCCGCCGCGCTCGCCAATCGTTGCCGTGCGGGCGGTGTGCAGGCCGGCACGATCGATGCCCTGATTGCGACGATTACCCTGAGGCGTGGGCTGTCGCTGTTGACGGCGGACGCGGATTTCAGGGCAATCGCACGCTTCTGTCCACTGGTGTTGATGGACTGAATGGCGATGGCCCGTCGCCTCGAAGCGTCTTATAAAGTAATCCGAGTAACCGCGAAAGCGGCACGGCAGAGCTTGTGGCGGCACCTACGGTGGCGTATACCGAAAGTATGAGTACGACAGCACCGGATCTCAGCAAAACCCCACCGCGTAGCGGACGAGACTTGCTCGGCGGCTATGCCTTTCTCGCGCGCTCCGCGGACAAGGTGCGCGCCGAGCAGGCCGGCACGGCCGACGATTACATCGGCTTTTGCCCGATGACCATGGCGTTTCTGGATGCCTGCGGCGTCTCGCGCGAGCAGTTCGGGCAGTTGATCGCCGAAGGCGCCGACGATAGCCAGCTGGTGGCGTACTTCGATCGCCACGTGCCGCCCGAGCGCAAGGCCGCGGCGAACGATCGGATTCTCAACCAGATGGCCGCGAACCTTGATCGGCAGGACGCCGAAGAAGGCCGCAAGTAGGCGTCAGGCGGGCGTCCTCTAGCCGAGCGCTTCAGTGAGGCGATCGCCGATCGCCTCGAGCGAGAAGGCTTGCTCGAAGCGTTTGTGGGCCGCCACACCCATGGCCTGGCGTCGCACCGGTGCGACGGCCAGCTCGCGAATCGCCGTGGCCAGTGCCGTGGCGTCGCCTGCCGGGACCAGCGCGACGGCCTCGTCGAAGGCCTCGCGCATAGCGGGGGTGTCCGCGGTGATGATCGGCTTGCCCATCGCTGCCGCTTCGTAGACCTTGTGCGGCACCACGCGGGCCGTCTTGGGGCTCGTGCCGAACACGCCGAGGCAGATGTCGGCCTCGGTGAGCAGGGCCGGGAGTTGCGCGCGTGGCACGGACGGGGTGTGGTGGACGTTCGGCAGTGGGTGCTCGGCGAGCATGCGTGCGAGAGGCACCTGACCCTCGCCGACCAGGTGGAAACGGATCGGGGCGTCTTGCAGTTGGCGGGCGGCGTCGAGAATGGTGGTGATGCCATGCAAGGGGATCATGGTGCCGTAGAAGAGGACCTGGATGGCATCCCCCGCTTCTGTCCGGTGGACACGGGCCGGCGAAGTCGGCGGGAACCCGGCGGGGCAACCACCCTCCGGGGGTGGGGAGAAAACATTATCGGCGCCGATGGGGATGACGGAGAAGCGCTCGGGGGGAAGAGCGGCGAGCTTGGCGTAGTAGGCCGCCATGGGCGAGGTGTCGGCCAGGATCAGGTCGGCCAATCGCAAGGAGAAGCGGTCGATGAAGCGGAGCAGGCGGGCCTGGGGGGTGTTCGGGGCGTACAGGCCGCGATCGGTCACGGCCGTGTCGTATAGCGAGAGGAACGGGTCGAAGGCAAGCTGCTTCTCGTAGCGCCAGGCGAGATGGCGCGCGAGGGGCATGTCGAAGTGTCCCGGATAGGGCACCAGCACGGCGTCCGCCTCGCGCAGAATTTTGCGCTGCCGCCAGAGGCGCCATTGGGTTCCGAGCCAGGGGAATATCCAGCGCAACAGCCCGCCGCTGGGAAGCCCCGCGCGATCGTCCGGCCACAGTGGCGCGTGGCACTCGACGATCGTTCCGCCGCGCGCGCGCCAGGCCTCGATGAGCACGCGCAAGCGCGGATGCTCGGGATCGTAGCTGCCGAAGAGGGCGAGCACCGGCACGGTTATTTGCCCACGCAGAACTGGGCGAAGACCTGCTCGATCACCTCTTCGGCGATCGCATCACCCGTAATTTCGCCGAGCGCAACGATCGCCTCTTTCAGGTCGATCGCCAAGAAGTCCCCCGGCAGATTGTCGCGGGCCGACTCCAGTGCCCGCGCCACGCTGTCCCGTGCGCGTTCGAGCGCCTCGCGATGGCGCGCGTTGACGGTCGTGGGCGACACGGCGGCAAGCGGCACGCCGAGCGCAGTTGTGACGATCTCGGACTCCAAGTCGCCGAGTCCCGCGCCGGTTGCGGCCGCCACGACGATCGCCGGCGCGCCTTCGGCGAGCGGCTGTAAAATCTCCTGAGGATCGACGCCGGACGCCAACAAGTCGCGCTTGTTGCCCACGACGACCAGGGGACGATCGCCGATCTCGTCGCGTAACTCCCGCTCCGGCGCCCCAACGCCGGCTGCGAGATCCACCACCAATAGCACCACGTCCGCCTCCGCGAGCGACGCGCGGCTGCGCGCCACGCCGATCGCCTCGACCACGTCCTGCGTCTCGCGAATGCCCGCCGTGTCCAGCACACGGAAGGGCACGCCTTGTAGGCTCAAAGCCTCCTCGAGCACGTCGCGCGTGGTGCCGGGAATGTCCGTCACGATCGCGCGCTCGCGGCGCAAAAGCGCGTTGAGCAGACTGGATTTGCCGACGTTGGGCTGGCCCACGATGGCGATCGTGGCGCCCTCGCGCCAGATATGACCTTGATGGGCGGTCGCCAGGTGGTGCGCGACCTCGTCGCGCAGCTCTCGCAACCAGGCGATCGCCTGCGCTTGCGGCAAGTCCTCGATTTCGTCCGGATAATCGATCGCCGCCTCCAGCCGTGCCAACAGATCCACCAATCGCTTGCGTATCGCCGCGACCGCACGCGAGAGCCCGCCGCCCAGTTGGGTCAGCGCCTGCGAAAGGCTGCGCTCGCTCTGCGCGTTGACGACCTCGTTCACGGCCTCGGCCTGCGTCAGGTCCAGCCGGCCGTTCAAAAAGGCCCGCTTCGTGAACTCGCCCGCGGCCGC
>DATNPP010000477.1:0-7805 GCA_036703175.1 Oscillatoriaceae cyanobacterium | reverse complement strand
AGGAGTCCTGGTGCGGGCTGAAGACCAGAACCACGAGACGACCGTCCTCCTTCAAGCGGAGCAAGCGATCTCTGAGGTGCATGCGGCTCTACCTCCTTGACTGGCTGCAAGGAATCCGGGATGCCGAAGGTCCAAGTGTCGGACCATGCATGACCTACCCGCGGAAGGCGCGCCCGAATCGCCGTGATGAGAGCGATTCGGGCGATCGTGTGCCTAGCGGGCGCTCGTCGTCAGGAATTGACGCCCGTTGCGGATCGTCTGCAGCGCTTTGCCGATCTTGTTTTCCAGGTCGGCGAGCACTTCTTCGGCGTATTGATCGGCGTTCGCCTGCTGCTCGTGAATCTGAATGTGCGCCTCGCGAATCAGGCGATCGGCCTCGGCCTGGCCGGCGCGGTAGATCTCGGTGTCCGAGATCAGCTGCATGCGCTGGCGCTCCGCCAGGGTGCGGACGTTCTCGGCCTCGCGCTGCGCTTCTTGCACGATCAGCTCGCGCTGCTGGCAAATCTCTTGCGCGTTGCGGAACTCGCTGGGCAGGTCTCCGCGAATGTGATCGATCAGGTCGATCAGGCGATCCTCGTCGATGATGATCTTGTTGGTCAGCGGCACTTTGGGGCTATTGAGGATCAGGTCTTCAAGCTGACCGAAAAGCGTCTCGAGGCTAATGGGAGGACCCTCCATGACGACGGCGGTGAGGCCGAAGGGGAAACGTGATTACGGGGTGCGTTGCCGAAATTTTTCCACCAGGCGTTCGGCCACCGAATCCGGCACCATGCCGGCCGGCGAGCCGCCCAACGAAACGATCTCCTTGATGGTGCTCGAGCTCAGAAACAGGTTCTCGGCGCTGGTCATCAGAAAAACGGTCTCCAAGCTGGGATTGAGCTTCTTGTTGGTGAGCGCGAGCCGCAGCTCGGAGTCGAAGTCCGACACGGCGCGCAAGCCGCGGATGAGCACGTGGGCATTCTGTTGCTTGGCGTACTCGGCCGTCAAACCGGAAAAGCTGTCCACACGAAGGTTGGAAAGGTGCCCGGTCACCTGCTTGATCATTTCCACGCGCTCTTCGAGCCGAAACAGGCCGACCTTGGAGGCGTTCACCAGCACCGCGACGATGACGTCGTCGAAGATGCGGCTGGCGCGCTCCAGAATGTCCAGGTGCCCGTTGGTGATCGGATCGAAGCTGCCGGGGTAGATGGCGGTGACCATGTGCTTGATTGCTCGGCGGTAAAGGTTGCCTGGGCAAAACGAGCGTCGCGACTATGTTCTGCGGTGACGACGTCGTTCGTGCGAATCATTCTAGCCGGAAAGCCCCGCCGGAGCAACCCTCCCCGGCGAGGGATGACATAACGTCGGAAGGAGGTGTTCCGAGCGTTTGCGGATCGTTGCCCGCTTCCTTGAACTTTTGCTAATTTTCCGCCCGTCCGGCACATTGGGGTTGCCAAATCCTGTTCGGTTGCCCAATAATGTGTCCTGGTCTGGCGCCTTCGCTCCATCGAAAGGCGGCATGCCGCTTCCAGCCTGATGCCGGGGCATTCCTGGCCTTTGAGAGAGAGTTCGCCATGGCAGATGCAGCCACGTTGTCGCGCCGCAATTTCCTGAACACCGTGGTCGGCGCTTTGGGTGCCGTGATCACCGGCGTGATCGCCGTTCCGGTCGCCGGTTACTTCCTCGATCCCGCGCTGCGCGGCAAGGCCGGCACGGCGAGCTGGGTCAAGCTGACCTCGATGGACCAGGTGGCCGGCAGCCCGACTGCCTTCACGATCGCCGCTGAGAAGATCAACGGCTTCATGAAGGAGAACGTGCAGGCGACGATTTTCGCCTGGGTCGAGAACGGCAAGCCCGTCGCGATGACGAACGTCTGCACCCACCTGGGCTGCCCGGTGGCCTGGACGCCCAACGACAGCGAGTTCCACTGCCCCTGCCACGGCTCGATCTTCGACAAGGAAGGCAACGTGGTGCACGGCCCGGCGCCCAAGTCCTTGCCCCGCTTCGACACGAAGGTGGAGAACGGCGACCTCTACGTCATGGTGGTGTAACCGTTTTCAGGACCTGATATCCTGATGGGGACCCACGCCGGGTCCCCATTTTTTTTTTGCGCGAGGGAGGCGGAACTTGGCGAATCTCGTCAGCCCCATCAAGGGCTTCAAGGACCTCGTCAGCGGCGTCCAGGAGTCGAGGCACAATCTCGAAGAGTGGCAGTTCATCGGTCGCTGGCAGTTTGTCGAGCGGATTGCGCGTGAGCTGCTGCCGACATACCGTTACGGTGAGATCCGCACGCCTGTCCTCGAGCGCACGGAGCTTTTCTCGCGCGGAATCGGCGAGAACACGGACATCGTCGGCAAAGAGATGTTCTCGTTCACGGCCCGTGGTGAGCGCGAAGTGACCATGCGGCCTGAGAATACGGCCGGTGTCGTCCGTTCATACGTGGAGCACAAGCTCTACACGTTGCCCGGGCCTCAGAAGTTCTGGTATCTCGGCCCCATGTTCCGCAACGAAAACGTGCAGGCCGGGCGCTACCGGCAGTTTCACCAATTGGGAGTCGAATGCTTCGGCTCCGACGACCCCCGGGTCGATGCGGAGATCATCGTGTTGGCGACGGATCTTCTCGCGCGCCTGGGCCTGACCGGGCTCGAGGTGCAATTGAACTCCGTCGGTTGCTCCGAATGCCGTCCTGCTTATCGCGAAGCGCTCCAGGGTTTCTTGCGCCAGCATCAAGAAGCGCTGTGCGAGAACTGCGTGACGCGCACCGAGAAGAATCCGCTGCGGGTGCTGGATTGCAAGGTGGAAACTTGTGGACCGGTGATTCGGCAGGCGCCGCCGCTGTCCGATTACCTGTGCGAAGCATGCCGTAACCACCAGGCCGGTGTGATTCGGTACGTCGAGTCGGTCAAATTGCCGTACGTGTTGAATCCGCGGCTTGTTCGCGGCCTCGACTACTACACGCGTACCGTGTTCGAAGTCGTGTCGGGCGCATTGGGTGCTCAGAACACGGTGCTTGCGGGTGGGAGATACAACGGTTTGGTTGAAGAGTTGGGCGGTCCGTCCACGCCGGCCGTCGGCTGGGGGCTCGGCATGGAGCGATTGATCATGCTTCTGTCCAAGTCGTTGGTGCCTGAAGAATATTTGGATGCACTTTTCATGCCGACCACCGACGACGCCGAGCTGGTGGCTTTTCAGCTGGCGCACCAAATGCGTGAGGCGGGCCTCCGTGTCGAAGTCGCGAGCCCGGGAAAACTTGGCAATCTCTTCAAGCAGGCGGAGCGCCTGCGCGCGCGTTTCGGTGTGATTCTCGGCGAAGACGAGTTGGCCGCGAAGTCGGCGACCGTCAAGAATCTGGAGAAGCGCGAACAGGCCACGGTACCGCAGCTGGAGCTTGCCGGCTGGCTGAAGCAAACGCAGACAGGAGAGCTGGTATGAAGAAATTCGTGGTCGTCGCGGGCAACATCGGCAGCGGCAAGACGACGCTGACGCGCTATCTCTCGCGCCACCTGGACTACATGCCCAGCTACGAATCCGTGGAGGGCAATCCGTATCTCGCGGACTTCTACACGGACATGCACCGCTGGAGCTTTCCGCTGCAGATCTATTTTCTGGGCAAGCGCTTCGAGAGCCATCGGGAAATCGTCGAGGGCAATCAATCCGTGATTCAGGACCGCTCGGTGTACGAGGACCGCGCGATTTTCGCCGAGAACCTGCACCGCACGGGCCTCATGAGCACGCGGGACTACGAGAACTACCAGCAGATCTTCGAGATCATGAGCAAGTTCTTCCAGCCGCCCGACCTGGTCGTCTACCTCAAGGCCAGCCTGCCGACCTTGCAGAAGCGCATCGCGAAGCGCGGGCGCGACTACGAGGCGAGCATTCCGGTCGAGTACCTGACGCAGCTGAACGGCCTGTACGACGAGTGGATCGAGAACTGGACGCTGTCGCCGGTCGTCACGCTGCCGGCGGACGAGCTGGACTTCGTGAAGAGCAGCCTGGATTTCTGCACGATCTTCGACTTGGTCGAAAAGGCCCTCGAATTGCCGCCCAGCAGCCCGGCGCTCGTGGATCGCCTGTCGGAACCGTTGGCGACCTGACGTGGTTTCGCCTCGTCCGACGTCGGGCGAGGTGAGAACAGGTTCGCTGTTCCGTCAGGAGGTTCGTCATCGCTTTTCTACTCGCCCTGATCGAAATCATCGTCATCGACCTGGTGCTCTCCGGCGACAACGCCGTCGTGATCGCCATGGCCATTCAGAACCTGCCGCCCGAGCAGGCCAAGCGCGCGGCGATCGCCGGCGGCCTCGGCGCCGTGCTGCTGCGCATCGGCTTCACGGCCCTGGCGGCCGAGCTGCTCGGGATCCCTTTGCTACAAGCCATCGGCGGCGTGGTGCTCTTCGGCATCGCCTACCAGTTGTTGATGGCCGAGGAAGCGGCCGAAGCGGGCAAGCCTGCTTACACCTTTCGGGCGGCGGTGGTTTCGATCGTCACGGCGGATCTCGTCATGAGCCTCGACAACATTCTCGCGATCGGCGGCGCTTCGCACGGCAACTTGCTGCTGTTGCTGCTGGGCCTCGCGATCAGCATTCCGCTGGTGCTCTGGGGCAGCACGATTCTGGCGGACTGGATGCGGCGCTATTCCATTCTGGTCTATCTCGGCGCCGCCGTGATTGCCTGGACCGCCGGCTCGATGATCGTGGGCGACCCATGGGTCGCGCAGCGCCTCGTTGCCCTGCCGTGGGTCTCGCTGGTCGTGCCGCTGCTCGGGGCCCTCGGCGTGCTGGGCCTGGGTTACTGGCGGCGGCCGAAAAAATCGACGGGGGCTTCGTAAGAAGCCCCCGTCATGGTGTCGAACTGTGCTTAGGTGTCATCGTCGGCCGTTTCAACCTCCTATCCAAAGAACGCGGCGATGGGACCGAACTTGAACCCTTCGGCCGTCAGGTAGCAGCGCATCTTGTCGCACGCGTCCTCAGCCGAGACCGCTTGCATGATCATGCTGACCTTGGGTTGTTTCTCGCGCTGGTACTCGACGTTTTGCGCCACCACCAGCCACGACTTGAAGAACACCGATCCGTAGAAGCCCATGGCTATCACCTCCTTAAAGCACGAGCCCACTTTCCCGACAGACTGGCGACGACTGGAGGGCGAGTGGGCTAGAGTTCTTGGAACGAGTGTCTATAACAGTTATAGCAGTGTATCGGTAAAGCGTGTGTGATTCTGCGCATACCGGCCGTCAATTCTCTGTTAAATCTTCGTCAAATCTGCCTTTGCGCCTTGACGCGCAGCAGTTATGTCGCTCAATCGCACGCCATGCGGATTACGTCCGCTTGCCTGTGGCAAGCCGTTCGGGCGCCTCGTCGGCTGGTCAGTTTGACGGGCGATTGAAAAAAAGCTTAATAAGCCCCCATCCATGCCGGGGCAAGCAAGCGTGATTTTCCGCTGGGCAGGCGGCTTCGCGGGTTGGTGAGCGGCGTCACGCGAGCGCCAAAAATTGTAAAGCAATCTTACAGCTTGCTTGTCATGGTCGAATGAACGTTCTATAATGAAAACGTCTTCTCGCCCGGATGAAGCAAGCGTTTTCAGGTTTGTGATGCATGTACGTGCGATCGTAATAGGCGTTATGTTAATGAGGTTATGTCACCCATGAATCGGCCTGCAGACTTGCTCGAGGGATTGCCAAGCAAGGGGGGGGCGAAGTATAATCCCTAGTACGCTCGGGAAGTTGAAAAACAAGATGCCGCCTAGATTGCGCGCCACCGAGCAACAATCTGCAGAGACACGCAGACCGCCGGATGGTCCGACTGACCACCGGCGATTTTAGCCCCGTCATCCGATTGAATCTGAGGAGAAGTGCCGGATTATGTTGAGCAAGAACGCCATCACGGTTCTTGAGAAGCGCTATTTGCTGAAAGACGAGCAGGGCAAGCTCGCCGAGACCCCCGAGGGCCTGTTTCAGCGTGTGGCGCGTGCTCTGGCGGAACCGGATCGGCTCTACGGCGCGACGGAGGCGCAGGTCGAAGAAACGGCTCGCCAGTTCTACGATCTCACCTACGACTTGGACTTTCTGCCGAACTCCCCCACCCTCGCCAACGCCGGCACCCGCACCGGCCAGCTCTCGGCCTGCTTCGTGCTGCCCGTGCCGGACGACCTCGCGGGCATCTTCGAGACCATCAAGCACGCCGCGCTGATTCACCAGACCGGCGGCGGCACCGGCTTCGCCTTCTCGCGTCTGCGCCCCAAGAACGACATCGTGCAGAGCACCAAGGGCGTCAGCTCGGGTCCCGTCTCGTTCATGGACGTGTTCAACGCGGCCACCGAGAGCATCAAGCAGGGCGGCATGCGCCGCGGCGCCAACATGGGCATTTTGCGCGTCGACCATCCGGACATTCTCGAGTTCGTGCAGCACAAGGAAGACCTCACCAAGCTGACGAACTTCAACATCTCCGTGGCCGTCACGGACGCCTTCATGCAGGCCGTCGAGGCCGGCACGGAGTTCCCGCTGATCAATCCGCGCGACGGCCGTGAAGTGGGCCGTCTGGATGCCCGTACGGTGTTCACCAACGTCGTGCAGCGCGCCTGGAGCACGGGCGAGCCGGGCGTCGTGTTCATCGATCGCATGAACGAGCAATGCCCCGTGCCCTGGATGGGCCGCTACGAGGCCACCAACCCCTGTGGCGAGCAGCCGCTGATCCCCTACGAGTCCTGCAATTTGGGCTCGATCAATCTCGAGCGCTTCGTCGTCGAGCTTAACGGCACCGCTGCGATCGATTGGCAGCGCCTGCGTGGCGCTGTGCACGTCGCGACCCACCTGCTCGACAACGTCATCGACGCGAACAAGTACCCGATTCCCGAGATCGACCGCGTCACCAAGGCGACGCGCAAGATCGGCCTGGGCGTGATGGGCTTCGCCCGCATGCTCTTCAAGCTGGGCGTGGGCTACGGCTCGGCCGAGTCCTTCGCGATCGCCGAGCAGATCATGAGCTTCATCGACTTCGAGTCCAAGGTGAAGTCGCTCGAGCTCGCCAAGTCGCGCGGCCAGTTCCCCGGCCGTGACGGCCACGAGGAAGAGTCCAACGCCTTCTTCGAGAAGCTCTTCACCGAGCGCCAGGCGCGTCCGGGCCGCCATCCCGAGGCGGACTACGTCTCGCTGCTGCCCGAGCTGCGCAAGGTCGGTCTGCGCAACTCGACCACGACGACCGTCGCGCCCACCGGCACCCTCAGCATCATCGCGGACACCTCGGGCGGCTGCGAGCCGGTCTTCGCGCTGGCCTTCAAGCGCTGGCAGGCGGACACGCACATGGTCGACGTCGACGGCGTGTTCCTCGAGTACGCCAAGGCGCACGGCTTCTACTCCGAGGCCCTGATGGCCGCGATCGATCAAAACCACGGCTCGCTGCTGCATCTCACCGGCTTCGAGGTGCCCGCCTCGGCCGAGGCGATCTTCCGCACGGCCCACGACATCACCCCCGCGGAGCACGTGCGTCTGCAGGCGGCCTTCCAGCACTACAACGACTCGGCCACCAGCAAGACGATCAACTTCGCCGAAGAGGCGACCGCGCAGGACGTCGAGACGGCCTACCGCCTGGCCTACGAGACGGGTTGCAAGGGCATCACGGTGTACCGCAACAACTCGCGCCAGTTCCAGCCGCTCTCCGTGACCAAGAAGCCCGAAGAGACCGCCAAGGTCGAGGCGCCCGCGCCCGCGCCCGTGTCGATCTCGGCGCCGCGCACGCGGCCGCGTCCGGAGGACCTCTACGGCTACACCCGCACCACGCAAACGGGCGACGGCAAGCTGTACACGACGGTCAACTACGACGAGTACGGCATTCGTG
>DATNPP010000021.1:0-1977 GCA_036703175.1 Oscillatoriaceae cyanobacterium | reverse complement strand
AATGCCGCTGGAATCGATTCCCGAGCTGCTGGAAGGCCTCGACGGGCTGCTTTTCACGGGCGGCGAGGACATCGAGCCGAAGCACTACGGCGAGACGCCGCACCCGCTTTTGGGCGCGCTCGACAGCGATCGCGATCGCTTCGAGCTGGCGCTGTTCAAGCACGCCTGGGATCACTCGGATATGCCGATTCTCGGCGTCTGCCGTGGATTGCAGATCATGAACGTCGCGCTCGGCGGCACGCTCTGGCAGGATTTGCCGAGCCAGCGCCCTTCGCACGTGCACCACTCGCAGCGCGACCACCGCTACAAGGCGGTCCACCCGATGAAGGTGGATCCGGAATCGCGCCTGGGCAAGCTGCTGCCGCGCGTCATCGCCGTGAACAGCCTGCACCATCAGGGCATCAAGGACCTCGCGGCCGGCTTGCGCGCCACGGCGTTCAGCCCCGACGGGCTGGTCGAGGCGGTCGAATCCGACGATCACGCCTGTCGTCTCGCGGTGCAGTGGCATCCCGAGAACCTGGTTGCCGCGAACTATCCCGAGTTCCTGGCTCTGTTCCGTCATCTCGTCGAGCACGCGACGCTTCGCCATCAGATTCGCGCCAAGGGGAAACTGGCGGTCTAGCATGCGACGTCTTTCACTCGCGCTCGCCCTGCTGCTGGCGGGGTGCGACGTGCCGATTCCGTCCGGAGTTCCGGCGCTGATCGCCTCCCATGGCACGGCCACGCGCAGCCGCGTGTACCACGTGGCGAGCTGGTACGGCCCGTCGCTCGCCGGCTCGCGGGCACTCTCGCCGGCGATCGCCGCCGCCGCGGCGCACGACGGCCTCTCGCGCGGGCTGGTCGAGGCCGTGGTCGCCCAGGAATCCGGCTTCAATCCGCTGGCCGTGAGCCCGGTGGGAGCCGAAGGCTTGATGCAGCTCATGCCCGAGACCGTCACCATGATCAACGCGGCCGGCGGCGCCGAGGTACTCGATCCCTTCGATGCCGAGCAGAACCTCGCGGGCGGCTGCTGGTACCTGAAGTGGCTGCACGGCGCGCTGCCGAGATCTCAGGTCGCGCCGGGCGAGGACTGGAAGCTGACGCTGGCGGCCTACAACGGCGGCCTCACGCGCGTCAAAAAGGCCATCGCGATGGCTCTGGCCGGCGCGCCGCGCAATCCGCGCGCCTCGTGGCGCGACGTGTCCGACAACATGCCGAGCGAGACCCAGCGCTACGTGCCGTCCGTGATGGCGCTTTGGAGCAAGTACGGGCAATGAGACTTCTGCCCCGCCGATGGCGGGGCAGAAAGGCAATCGCGTGCGTTCGCGCTAGAACGCGTAGCTGAGGCCCAGCACGTCGCCGTGCCCGTTCTCGCCGATCGTCCCTTCGAGACGGGACGAGAACTTGTAGCCGAGCTCGATGCCCGAGGGCCCGACCACGCCCCAGCCGCCGGGGAACAGCCCCGGAAGGCCGAGGGCCAGGTTCAGACGCCCCGTCAGTCGCGGCGTGAACGGGTAGGCCAGCGCGACGCCGATGAACGGATCGAAGGACGTCGTGCTGAAGCCCTGCACGCCTCCCAGGATGTCGAGATCCAGCTTGCCCGCGCTGCCGGTGCCGCGCAGGATCTTGTAGAGCGCGTGCACGTCGACGCTGCTGCCGAAGTTCCCGAAGGTTCCGAAGTAGCTGAGGTTCGCGGCCACGCCGAGCATCCAGTCGCGGTTCAACGGAAAGTCGGCCGAGGCGGCGATGCCCGAGCCCAATCCGAGGCCCAGCGTGTTGTGCGAGAAGTCCGCGTGCGGCATGCTCGAGGCGAGGGCGGGGCCCGCCATCAAGGCCCAGGCGACCGCGGCGGTGAGCAGGGGGGTGGTGTGTCTCATGTCGTATTCCTCCTGGAAGCAAGCATACGAGGGATGTAACGAAATATCAAGTGCCTGCTCGGTTTGTGATAGAATGGGCCGAACGCGCGCCTTTTGGTCGCGCCGGCCTCGCCACTCTTTG
>DATNPP010000103.1:0-15330 GCA_036703175.1 Oscillatoriaceae cyanobacterium | reverse complement strand
AGAGCCGTTGATCGATCGCCTGCAATCCCTGCTTTCCGACCGGCCGGTCGCGCTGGTGGGCGGCTGCGTGCGCGATTGGCTACTGGGAAGGCAGCCGATCGACTGGGATCTGGTGGTCGAAGGCGACCCCGCGCCGGTGGCCGACGCGATCGCCCAGGCCCTCAAAGCGCCGCGCGTGCTGCTCGACGCCGAGTTCGGCGTCTGGCGCGTCGCCGTCCGCGACGGCGTCTCGCTCGACGTGGTGCGCCAACAGGGCCCGACGCTGGAGGCCGATCTGACGCGCCGCGATCTGACGATCAACGCGATCGCCTGGCGGCTGTCGGATGGCCGACTGGCCGATCCGGCCGGCGGCCTTGCGGATCTCGATCGGCGCATCTTGCGGGCGGTCTCGGCGCTGAACATCGAATCCGATCCGCTGCGCGTGTTGCGCATCTTCCGTTTCGAGTCGAGCCTGGGCTGGCCGATCGAGCCCGTAACACGGAGTTGGGCCGAGCGCTACGCGCCGCAGCTGGCCGGAATGGCGGCCGAGCGCATCCTCGTCGAGCTGGACAAGCTGATTCGCGGCGCGCAGGCCCCGCAGGCGCTCGAGGACGCCATCGCCGTGGGCGCCGTGCGCGCGCTCTGGCCGGAACTCGACGCCACGCGAGCGGCTGCAGCCTTCGCAAGGCTCCACGCCTGGCGTGCCTCGGCAGACGCACGGACTCGGGACGCGCTCGAGCAGGGGTTAGCGGGCGATCGCCCCGCCTTCACGGCGCTCGCGCTGGGCATCTGGTTGCATTCATTAGGAACGGGGGCCGAGGAGGCCATCGAGCGCCTCAAGCTCAGCAGCCGCGAGGCGGCCTGGGTACGGGCCGTTGCCACCGAGCCCCTCGACGAACTCGCGGGCGCGGGCACACGGGCGCTTTATCGGGTCGACACGCGACTCGGCGAGCGCATGCCGGCCGTGGCGATCGCCGCCTGGGCCTACGGCGCGGCGACGCCCGAGTGGCGCGACGAGGCCCTCATGCGCCACTGGCACTGGGAAGCCTTGCGCCAAAATCGCCTGCTCACGGGCAACGCGCTCATGCATGCGCTCGATCTGTCACCGGGGCCACGCGTCGGCGAGCTGCTGGCCGCGATCGAGGAGGCGCGCGCCCTGGGCGAGCTCGGAACGCCGGACGAAGCCCTCGCTCGTGCCGCGTCGATGCTGGCCCGGGGGGAATAAGGAACGCGGCGCAACAGGAAGGAGGTGAGCGCGGATGGCCGACGAGAGCGGCGAAAAGAAACACGACCCAACTCAGCACAAGCTTCAAGAAGAACGCAAGAAAGGCAACGTCCTCAAGGTGCAGGACGTGCTCACCGCCGCCATTCTGTTCGTGGCGGCCTACGCGCTCACCTGGACCGCGCAGTTCTCCTCGAGCTGGGTCTTCAAGTTCATCATCGAGACGCTCGAGACGATTCCCGAGTTCATGCACCTCACGTACATGCAGTCGCTGCAGCTGCTGGCGCGCGTGGCGATCGTCATCATCATCTGCTCGGCGCCCTTCGCGCTGATCATGGTGGTGACGATCCTGGTGGTGCTCTACGCCCAGGTCGGCATTTTGATTACCTTCAAGCCGTTCGAGCCCAAGTTCGAGAAGATCGACCCGGTCAAAGGCTTCAAGAACAAGATCAATCCCTTCAAGATGAAGCAGGCCTTCAATCTGCTGAAAACCTTCGTCGTCATGCTGATCATCGGCTTTCTGGCCTTCACGACCGTGCGCGATCATCTGGGCCAGATTCTGCAGAGCATGTCGCTCGAGCCCGCGGCGGCGCTCGCGCTTTTGGGCGAGCTGTTTCAGGACCTCGCCAAGAAGGTCGGCCTCGCGATGGTGGTCGTGGCCTTCGTCTCCTTCTTGTTCGAGCGCTGGCAGTGGTGGAAGGGCCTCAAGATGTCGGACAAGGAGATCCGCGACGAGTTCAAGCAGATCGAGGGCGATCCGCACATCAAGGCCAAGCAGAAACACAAGATGATGGAAATGGCCATGGGCGCGGCCCATGAGGCCGTGCTCAAATCGGACGTGGTCGTCATGAACCCGACGCACTACGCCGTGGCATTGGAGTACAAGCCCAAGCGCGGCATGAAGGCGCCGGTGGTGGTCGCCAAGGGCAAGAACAACCTCGCGCTGTTCATCCGCAAGGTCGCCGAGGAGAACTTCATTCCGGTCGTCGAGGATCCGCCCACGGCGCGCGCGCTGTACGATCAGGTGAAGATCGACCAGCAGATTCCGGCCGAGCTGTTCGTGGCGATCGCCAAGATCATCGCGACGATCATGCGCCGCCGCCAGCGCAAAGAGGCGATCGCCGCGCCGCCGCCCTCGCTCACGGGCTACGCCCCGGTCTACATCGAGCCCGCGCCCGAACCGACCGCGCCGCCGCCGCCGCCGCCCGAAGCGCCGAATAATGAGGACGAATCGGACGGTTAGGCGTTTTTGACGTCGCGATCGCACCGTGTTATAGTCCTGCCGACAGCAAGCGGCCATTGCCGCCACAGGAGGACTACTCATGCGCCGTCTACGCACACTCCTCGTCGCCGCCACCGTCGCGATGGGCCCCTTGCTCGCCAGCCCCGCGCTGGCCTACACGCCCGTGAGCTCTCTGAAAGACGTGAGCCCGAACTCGTGGGCGTATCAATCCGTGAAGGCCCTCGTCGAGAAGTACGAGGTGATGCAGGGCTATCCGGACGACACCTTCCGCGGCAATCAGACCGTGACGCGCTACCAGCTGGCCGCCGCGCTGCTGCGCGTCATGGACAAGGTGCAGGAGATGGTCAGCACCGCGACGGGCCAGCCCGTCAGCGTCGAGCCCGACGTCAGCCCGTCCGACCTCGCCACGATCGCCCGTCTGCAACGCGAACTGCGCGACGAGCTCGAAGTGCTCAAGGGCCGCGTCGACACGCTCGACACGCGCGTGGACAAGCTCGAGAAGCGCTTGAGCTGGGGCGGCTTTTTGCGCGCCGAATACCGCGATTTCACCGGCTCCAATCCCGTCGCCTCGGCGCCTCTGGCCGAGTACCGCGTCTGGAACCAGCTGAACCTCGCCGCCACGCTGCAGGACGACCTCGGCTACCACGGCGCGCTCGATTGGCTCGTCTACGGCGCGCAGCAGCCCGGCGACGCCTTCGTCACGAACGGCTCGACGACCCACGGCTTCACGGAGATGTTCCTCAAGCAGTCCTACGTCTCGTACGCGCCGGGCTGGGGCACCGTCAACGCGGGCCTCGTCGATGCGAGCGACGTGATGGTGCTCGGTTCGACGCTCAAGACGCCCTTCGCGCACAGCATCTGGGACGAGGGCACCGGCGGCTACGGCTTCGTCGGCACGCCGGGCTTGAGCGCCCCGACGGCGATCGCCACCGTCAGCGGCAACGGCGCGTCGCCCTCGACGGCGAACGTCTGGTGGCTGCCCGGCACGGACGTCGTCAAGCAATCGCTCGATCCCAACGCGATGCAAGCCATCGAGCGCAGCAACGTCACGGCCGCCGCGAGCGGCGACGCGGGCCCTTTCAGCCTCGGCGTGGCCTATTACCAGCCGGATATCTCCGGCCGCGATTTGACGCGCTTGACGAGCCTCGGCTACCCGGCGAGCTTTCCGCAGCCCGAGACCTACCTCTCCCCGTCGACGACCGTCGATACCGGCGCCGGGCAAATGCTCGCCACGCTGGGCGGCGATTTCGGCACGGTGCGCGCGCAGCTCGCCGCCAAGGCGCCGACCTTCTTCGGCGACTTCGGCACACCGGACAAGACGCTCGCGGCCACGGTCGACATCGGCTCGGACGACCTGGGGCTGAGCCTGCAGGCGGTCGCCGACAACAGCTTCGCCCCCAACCGCGCCAGCGCGACGCTCGCGAGCGACGACCTGTTCGGCACGGGCTTCGGATTGGGCCTCGGCATGAACACCGGCACGTTGTTGAACGACGGCGAGAGTTTGTCGGGCCCCTGGGGCGATTACACTTCCTACGGCCTGTACCTGCGCATTCCCGGCTTCTCAGTGCTGCCCAATCTCACCCTCGCGGTGCAGCAGACGGCCGACAAGGGCGGCCCGATGGGCGGCACGGACCCCACCACCAACCAACCTTACAGGGCGCTGGGCTCGGGCATCACGATCGGCTCGGACCTCGCGATCGGCGGCTGGCCGCTGATGCAGCTGGAGTACTCGGTGGGCAAGTTCTCCCCGGATATCGACAACGGCCTCATGAACTCGAGCGCGCCCATCACCAACGAACAACTCACCGCCGCCATGACGGTGTCGTTCTAGAAAACCAGGCCTGGCTGCCCCGCCCGATGGGCGGGGCAGCTTCGTTTCGCGAAGCGCCCCAAAATGGGGCGTGGTATAATCTCTGGGCTCAAAGAGCGAGGAGCCTGGAAGGATTCCAGTTTTCGACCCATGACCTTGAAAGATTGGTTCGCCAACCGCCGGCCCGCCCGCGCCGTGCGCGGCGCCACATACAAACGCGACATTCCGGACGGTTTGTGGCTCAAGTGCGCCAACTGCGAAGAGGCGCTGTTCATCAAGGATCTGCAGAGCAACCTCAAGGTCTGCCCCAAGTGCGGCTTTCACTTTCGGTTGCACGCCAAAGAGCGCCTCGAGCAGCTCGTCGATGCCGGCAGCTTCGAGGCGCTGGACACCGAGCTGCGCAGCCAGGACATCCTCGGCTTCGTCGACACGCGACGCTACGCCGATCGCCTCAAAGAGGCCTACGCCAAAGAAGGCCCCGACGAGGGCGTGATCACGGGCCTCGCGCGCATGGACGGCATTCCGGTCGCCATCGGCGTGATGAACTTCTTCTTCCTCGGCGGCTCGATGGGCTCGGTCGTCGGCGAGAAGATCACCCGGCTGATCGAGCGCGCGACGCGCGATCGCCTGCCCCTCATCCTCGTCACCGCCTCGGGCGGCGCGCGCATGCAAGAAGGCGCCCACTCGCTGATGCAGATGGCGAAGACCACCGCCGCTCTGACGCGCTACAATCGGGTGGGCCGCCTCTACGTCTCCGTGCTCGCGGATCCCACCACGGGCGGCGTCACGGCGAGCTTTCCGAGCCTCGCGGACGTGATCGTCTCAGAGCCCGGCGCGCTGATCGGCTTCGCCGGCCGCCGCGTGATCGAGCAGACCATCCGGCAAAAGCCGCCGGCGGACTTCCAGCAGGCCGAGTCGCTGCTGGCGCACGGCCTCATCGACATGATCATTCCGCGGCTGCGTCTGAAAGCCGAGCTGGTGCGCCTGCTGAAACTGCACCAGACCGCCGAGGTCCGCGAGGAGGCGCATCGTGGCTAAGCGCTTCGAGCTCGAGTTCGAGCGTCCTCTGGTGGAGCTCGAAGAGAAAATCTCCCAATTCCGGCGCATGGCCGAGGAGAACGACATCTCGCTCGACGACGAGGTCGCGCGCCTCGAGGAGCGCGCCGCCGAGATTCGCCGCGCGATCTTCGAGAACCTCTCGCCCGTCCAGCGCATTCAAATCGCGCGCCATCCGCGGCGGCCGACGACGCTCGACTACATCGGGGCGATCACGGACGACTTCGTGGAGCTGCACGGCGATCGCCAGGGCGTCGACGACCTGGCCCTGGTGGGCGGCGTGGGCCGCTTCGACGGCCGTCCCGTGATGTTCATCGGGCATCAGAAGGGCCGCGACACCAAGGACAACATCGCGCGCAACTTCGGCATGCCCCAGCCCGAGGGCTACCGCAAGGCGATTCGCTTCATGAAGCACGCGGCGAAGTTCAAAATGCCGATCGTCACCTTCATCGACACCCCCGGCGCCTATCCCGGCATCGCCGCCGAGGAGCACAACCAGGGCGGGGCGATCGCGCGCGCGATCTACGAGCTCTTCGAGCTGCCCGTGCCGATCGTCGCCGTGGTGCTCGGCGAGGGCGGTTCCGGCGGCGCGTTGGCGCTCGGCGTCGCCGATCGCGTGCTGATGCTCGAGCATGCCTATTACTCGGTCATCAGCCCCGAGGGCTGCGCGGCGATCCTCTGGAAGGACGCCGCGAAAGCCCCCGAGGCGGCTCAGGCCATGAAGATCACGGCGGCGGACATGCGCGGCCTCGGCCTCGTCGACGAGGTGATTGCCGAGCCGTTGGGCGGCGCGCATCAGGATCCGGTCGAAATCGCCCGGCGGCTGTCGGCCGCGGTGCGGCGCAATCTGGATGAGGCGGCAGCGGCGCCGCAAGAGGCGCGGCTCTCGCGCCGTTACGACAAGTACCGCGCAATGGGGCGCTTCGGCGAGGGGTAAATGAAGCGGATCGCGGTTTTGACGAGCGGGGGCGACGCTCCCGGCATGAACGCGGCCATTCGCGCGGCGGTCCGCAAGGCGCTGCACGGGGGCTGCGAGGTCTTCGGCGTCGAGGGCGGCTACTCGGGCCTGTTGCAGGGCGAGATGCATCCGATGCGCTACGAGGACGTCGGCAACATCATTCAGCGCGGCGGCACGATCCTCAAGACGGCGCGCTCGACCCAGTTCCCGACCCCCGACGGGCAAGCGGCCGCGATGCGCGAGCTGGAGCGCCGCAACATCGAGGGGCTCGTCGTCATCGGCGGCGACGGCTCGTTCCGCGGCGCGCAGCTGCTGGGGCAAAAGGGCATCAAGATTTGCGGCGTGCCCGGCACGATCGACAACGACATCTGGGGCACGGACTACACAATCGGCTTCGACACGGCGTGCAACACGGTGCTGGACGCGATCAACAAGATCCGCGACACGGCGAGCAGCCACAAGCGCATCGTCGTGATCGAGGTGATGGGCCGCGACTCCGGCTGGATCGCCCTCACGACGGGCCTGGCGGGCGGCGCCGAGATCGTGATCGTGCCCGAGATTCCGCACGACCTGGATTTCGTCTGCGACAAGATTCTGCGCGGCATGCGCGCCGGCAAGGAGCACTCGATCGTCGTGGTGGCCGAAGGCGCCGCGCACGGCTTCGACGTGGCCGAGAAGCTGCGCGTGAGCACGGGCTACGACACCCGCGTGACGGTGCTCGGCCACATCCAGCGCGGCGGCAGCCCCAGCTGCTTCGATCGCATCCTCGGCACGCGTTTGGGCGCGGCGGCCGTCGATGCGCTGCTCTCGGGCGAATCGAACATCATGGTCGGGCTGGTCGGCAACCAGGTGGCGACCGAGAATCTTGATTTGGTCGTGACGCAGAAGCGTGGGCTGGACGTCAGCCTCTACGAGCTCGAAGCGATCATGGCCCAGCGCATGGTGAGTTTGTAACTTCCCCCTCTCCCTGGCGAGGGAGAGGGACGTCCGTGGCCCGTCCAGGGACACGGACTGGGAGAGGGCGTCTCCTAGCGGTCAGCCGTACGAGGGAGTCTCTCTGTGGCCTCTCCCCATCCCTCTCCCAGCCTCAGCCCCTGAACAGGGCTTCGGCATCCCTCTCCCCCACCGGGGAGAGGGCGAACGCGTAGCTAGTCTCCCGTGGTCTCGATGACTGCGACGTCGTCGAGTTGCTCGCCCTGACCGCTGGTGCTCGTGGCGGTGCTCTCGGCATGGAAGCGCAGATGGATCGCTTGGCCCAGGTAATCCTTCAGGTTCGCGTACAGCGTCGCCATCAGCGAATGCGTGCCCGTCACCTGCTGGCCGAGCGGCTTCCACGTGGTGCCGTCGACGCTCACCTCCGGCTGCATCGTCAGCGCCGTCGCCGGATCGGACGCGCCATAGACCTGGTAGGTGAGGTACGGGTGTTGCACCTTCGACAGGTCGATCGTCTGATTGAGCGTCAAATCGCCGTTCGCCGCCACGTTGGTGAAATCCGCATGCTGATCCAGCCCGAAGAGCATCGTGTAGTCGCCGCTGCACGTGTGGCTCTTGAGCTGCCGCCAGGAGACCGATCCACTGGTGGGCACCGTCCACTTGCTCGTGCCATGCTCGAAATCATCGAAGAAGACATACGAGCCCGTCAGGTCGACCGCGTCCGAAACGCCGACGGCAGCCTGGCTGTCGAGAATGGGATTGGAGCAGCCGGCCGAGAGCAGCACGAAGCCGGCGAGCGGCAGAAGACCAAGGCCGAGGTATTTCGGAAAGGCTTTCATCGTGTTTCTCCGCGCGATTACTGCAAGGCCTGCGTCGTGCCCGAAGCGTAGACGTCGTTGACGGGCTGTCCATTCGCCGGGCCGGGCGTGAAATACATGAACAGGTTGGAGTGCTCCTGCGTCTCCGAATGCGGACCGAAGCCGATCGTGATGTTCGTGTTGTTCACGAACGTGCTGGTGTAGCGCAGATTCTCGCCCTTGTGCAGGATGATCGGCGGGTCGTACATCTTGAAGGGTGGCTCGTTCCAGTCGTCGGAGCGGTAAATTTCCTCTCCGAGGCTGCCATCGGCGTTCAGGCGGTTGACCGTGAAGGTCCTGCCGCGGCTGTGGAAGTGACCGGTCATGGCGATGATTTTCACGTCCTGATTGACGCCGAAGTTGCTCAGAACCACGTCTTTCGAGCAGGCGGCCGTGGACCCCGGCGGAATGTTCAGGTTCGGATTGATGCCGAAATAACTGCCGAGCGTGGTCGTGTTCGCGCTGGACGGCGCGAACCAGAGGTTGATCTTGCACCAGGCCTGGCCGTTCGGCACCACCTGGGTGATCGCGTTGACGAAGTGCGTCTGAATCAGCAATTGCTCGTGCGCCTTGAACGGCTCACCGACGCCGTCCGGCAACTTCCAATCGATGTCGCCGCTCTGCGAGCCCGTCACCAGCGAGTAGTCCTGATAGGCGATCGCGTCGAACGTGTCTTCGACGTGGTCGGGCACGTCCAGGTGATCGCACTTGAAGAACGACACGTGGTGGCTGCCTTGCGGGTGGAAGATCTGAATGCGATCGACCATCACGTCGTGATCGACCGGCAGCTTCATGTAGAAGTTCTTCTGCGACTCGGTCATGCGCGGCACGTTGAACGGCCCGACCGTGAGTTGCACGCCTTGGCCCGGAGGCGGCGCCGGACAATTGTTGATGTCGGCGACGTACTGCCCGGCAACAGGCGAAGGCGCCTCCTCGAGATGGAAGGGGTTGTCGACCGAAGTCGCGCAGGATGCCAGCAACAGCGCCGCGGAGAGCGTCACGAAAACAAGCGTTTTGAGCATCCGGATCTCCCCCGTTCCAAGCGGCTGTCCCAGCATTCCCCAGCATAGGCAGGGGCTATCACGGGAATGATGAAGCTCCGATTAAATCAGGGATGAGTCAACCGCCGAGACGCGCCTCGTGATCGAGGAAACGAGCGGGGTAAGATGCAAACAGGAACCATCGAACGCCAACGATGACCATTTACTATCGATGGAATGAAATGAAATACCGTTTGTTATCACTGCTGGGATTGTTGCTCGTGCTCGGCTGCAACACGGACGTGGGCACGCCGTCGGCGAAGATCGATCTCTCGCGCGTCACGGTCTCGGCTCCCAGCAACGGCCAGATCACCGTCACCGGCGCAGCAGGCGCCGTCACAGGGGGGGGCGCGACCACCCTGACCCTGACGGTCATCGACCACAACGCCTCGCCAATTCCCTCGCCGCCGACGGGCTATCGCCTACAGCACCTCACGGGGCTATTGCCGGTGGATTCCAGCTACGCGAGCCTGAACGCGGACGGCAGCTTCGCGGCCGTGACGATGGGCAGCGCCGATCGGCCGATCAAGTCGGACGACGAGATCAACTTCACGCCCGAAGCCGGAATCGCGCAGGCCGGTTACACGGCCTACGAGACGGTGCCTTGAAGCGACTGAATCGGGGTCTCCTTTCGGGCGAGCTCCGTGACGTGCGACTGTCGGGGAGCTAGGGCTTCTTCGCGAGGGCGGCGTCGAGGCCGCTCAGGCCGCGCGCCTTGGCGAGGCCGTCGTAAAAGTTGGTCATCAAGCCACGCATGTTCTGCTTGCGGTCGACCGCCATGCGCAAAAAGGATTCCACCGTGGGATAGCCGGGGGCGGCGTCGCCTTGCGCGTAGCGCGCCTCGGCGTAGGGGCGCAGCAGCTGCTTGAACTGGTCGTCCGGCAGCGCCTCGATCTTCGCGACCTGCCGCAGGCCCTTCGAGAAGTCCAGATTGATCTTGCCGTCGACGTAGCCCTGCCAGAGCTTGTTGTAGTACGGCGCATCGCCGGGGTTCGGCGCGTAGTCGCGCGTGAGCGGGCCTTGCTCCGTGTAGCGGTACATGTTGCCCAGGTCGATCGACGCGATGCTGCCGTCGGGACGCGTCAAAAAGTTCGCGGCCTTGCCGTCGTTGTCGAAGATCAGCGTGCGGCCCACGTGGCTTACCGTCAGCTGATCGATCTGCGACTGGGTCAGCTTGCGCACGTCGCTCGGCAGCGCCTTGCCGTTGCTTTCGACCATGCGCTGGATGTTGCCGTAGACGTCGCCCTTGACCGGCAGCACGTCGCCCGCGAGCGTCTTGTAGCTCAAATTGGCCGGCAGCCGCGTCGTGCTCACCTTGGGCGTGTCGAGGCCGATCGCGTCGAAGATGCGCGAGCCGGCGCGATCGCCGAGCGCACGATACTCCTTGCCGGGCATGGTGGTCTTGAAGAGCCAGGACTTGCCGAAGCGATCGGTCATGATCTGCTTGGGCAGGTGCCCGCCCTTGAGCAGCGGCTGCTTGGCGGCCAGCTTGAAGTTCAGGGTGTCCAGGTGCATGTCTTCGGGCAGCTTGGTGGCGACCGACGAGAGGTGCGCCGCGTCCGCGAGACCGTGAGTGGCCTCGGCGGCCTTGTCGCCGGCCGAGCCGAACAGGATGGCCAGACGATCGTGCAGCGCCCCTTCGAGGCGCTTGAATCCCGCTTGCAGAAAGGCCGCATCCACCAGGGACATCGAAGACTCCGTCTAGCTCGTTAACACCCGATTGACAGTCGCCTGGAACTTATCGGGGAAAGCGGGCCGAGCCTTTCTTATGGCGTTTCGAAGGTTGGCTAAAGCTTGATTTAAGCGCCGGCGGGGCTCGAAGCGCCCCCGGATTCGGATGCCTGGCTGCTGCGGCGGCGCGCCAACAGCTCGAGCAATTCGTCGCGCTCGCGCACGTAGGTCTCGGCGGCGATCGCCGCGTCCCGGCACGACGCGCTGCAGTCGCGCATCGGGCAGGCCTGCCCGTAAGGATGCAGCCGGCACATCATGGGCCGCTCGTCGTAGCGCGTGCAATCGCCCGTCACGGGGTCCTGCCGGCCACAACGGTAGAAGTGGTACTGCGCGCGCTCTTCGGGCGAGTAGGGAGTCTCGGGAAAATGGCGTCCGAGGTGCTGATCCTCCGGCGTGAGGTCCTCATAGCGCGACGCGAGCGGCACGAGCATGTCCGCGACCGTCCGGGCTTCCTGCAACTGCGGCGTGAAGCCGCGCACGGTCTCGCCTTGAGCCATGCGCTGCAGCTCATCGGGCGAGAACGGCATGGCCACCAGCCGGCAGCAGTGCCCCGTGCAACGATCGGACATGGCGGACCTCCGGGCTAGAACTTGGGCGCCTGTTGCGCCTCGGCCGTGAACAGCGGCTCGAAGAGGCCCTCCAGGCGCTCGACGGTCGGCTCGAATTCGGGCTGCTCCTTGACGGTCTGGCGCAGAAACTCGCGGCAGGGGTCGTAGAACGAGATCGCCGCGTCGATCTGCGGATTGGAGCCCTTTTGGTAGGCGCCGATGTTGATCAGATCCTGCGCGTTGCGGTAGGTCGCGAGCACCTCGCGCAGCCAGCCGGCGGCCTTTTGATGGCGCTCCGAGGTGATCTCGACCATCACGCGGCTCACGGAGTTGAGCACGTCGATCGCCGGATAGTGGTTCTGCGCCGCGAGCTCGCGCGAGAGAATGATGTGGCCGTCGAGAATGCCGCGCACCGTGTCCGAGATCGGCTCGTTGAAGTCGTCCGCCTCGACGAGCACCGTGTAGAGGCCGGTGATCGAGCCGCGATCCGAGGTGCCGGCGCGCTCCAATAGCTTCGGCAGAATCGCGAAGACCGAGGGCGTGTAGCCCTTCGTGGCGGGAGGCTCGCCGATCGCGAGGCCCACCTCGCGCTGCGCCATCGCGAAGCGCGTCACCGAGTCCATCATGAGCATCACGTCGCGGCCTTGATCGCGGAAGAACTCGGCGATCGCCGTCGCCACCTGCGCGGCCTTGAGGCGCTGCAGCGCCGGCTGATCCGAGGTCGCGACGACCACGACCGAGCGCTTGAGGCCTTCGGGCCCCAGATCGCGCTCCAGAAAGTCCCGTACCTCGCGGCCTCGCTCGCCCACCAGGCAGATGACGTTGAGGTCCGCCTCGGTGTTGCGGGCAATCATGCCGAGCGTGGTGCTCTTGCCGACGCCCGAGCCCGCGAAGATGCCCATGCGCTGCCCACGCCCACAGGTCAAAAGCCCGTCGATCGCCTTCACGCCCAGCGGCAGCACCGTCTTGATGCGCTCGCGCGTCAGCGGATTGGGCGGCTGATTCTCCGCCGTGACGCGCTTGAGCCCCGAAACCGGCGGCCCGCCGTCGATCACCTGGCCCAGCCCGTCGAGCACGCGGCCCAGCAGCTGGTCGCCCACGCCGACCGTAAAGGGCTTGCCCGTCGCGACCACTTCGCTGCCCGGCTTGATGCCGCTCATCTCGCCGAGCGGCATCAACAGCAGACGCTCGCCGCGGAAGCCGACCACCTCGGAGAGAATCGGCGGCGCCGAGGGCGAGGCGTAGATCAAACAGACCTCACCCATGCGCGCGGTGGGGCCGTTGGACTCGATGACCAGGCCCACGACCTGCGCCACGCGGCCCTCGATGCGAATCGGATCGAGCTCGGAGAGCAGTTGGAATTGGTGTTCCAGTCCCACGCCTACTCCAGATCCGTGTACCAGGGACGGTTGCCCTTTTTGCGCTGCCCCAGCAGCTTCATGAGGTTGTCGCTGGCCTTGTCCAGATCCGCCGGCGCCTCAGGCTCGGGCTCGGCGGGCGCGTGCGGGATCAGATGCTCGACGATGTTGTCGATCACCTCGTCGCCCAGCGCGCTGCCCAGCTCGCGCAATTGCGCTTCGGTCGGACGGCCCGGCTTCTTCTTGCCCAGTCGCTCGGCGAGCGCCTCGGCGGCCATGTCCACCGAAGGTGCGGCGGGATCGGCCGGCTCGGCGCCGGGCTCCAGGCCCTCGTACCAGGGGCGCGTGGCCTTCTTTTTCTTGCCCAGGCGCTCGGCGAGGGCATCGGCGGCGAGGTCGATCGAGGGCTGCACGTGCACCAGCGGCTCGTCGCTCGGAATGTCCATGCCCGCCGCGCGCGGAATCACCTGGCGCACGATGGTCTCGAGCTCGCTGTCGGAGAGAGCGCCTTCGAGCATCTTCATGGCGTACTCCTCGCCGACGGTGGCGATCGCCCGGCCGCGCTTGAGCTGGCCGAGCCGCCAGGCCAGCGCCTCGGCGGCGCGCTTGGAGGGATCGAAGTTCGGCCTGGGCGGGGGCGTCGAGCCGGCCTCGGGCGCCATCGTGGCGGTCGCATAGGCCACCAGCTCGTCCCAGGCGGGCTCGTCGTAGGCTTCGTAGTCCGCGTTGGACTCGACCGGCGTCGGCGCCGGGGCCGGCTCGGGCACGGCCGGCATGGGCGCGGCCGCGGCGGGCGGCGTCGGCTCGGCGATTACGGGCGCCGGCATCGGAGCGGCTTCGACAACGGGTTCCGGCGTCACCACAGGCGACGGGGAGGCGACGGGCACGATCGGCGCGGAGGGAGCCGGAAAAGGCGCGCTCGGCGCCTGCAAAATCGGTGCGGGTGGCGCCACGGGACGCGGCGCGGGCGCCGGAACTTCGGCGGCCGGCAGCGGCGCCGCCAGCTCGGGTCGTGAGGATTCGAGGGCCTGAATCGCGTCGCGCAAGAGCGGATCGGCCGTCTCCTCGCCCAGAGGCTGTTCCAACAGCGCCGCGGCGACCTGGCCGAGTTGCACGGCGAGGCGCGCGTCGACGACGCCCGTGCCCGTCTCGACCATGCAGCCGCCGGCGCCGACGCGCTCGTCACCGACGATCTCGATGCCCGGCAAATTGTCGACGGAGAGTAGCAGCTTGGCCTTGGCGGCCCGCAGCGTGCCGAGGTCGTCCGGATGCACGCGCAGCCGCACGTTGGACTTCTCGGTGAGGCGCTTGAGCGCCGCCTCGGCCAGTCGCAGCACGGACTCGCGCGAAGTCTTGAGCTCCATGAGCAGAATCTTCTGGGCGATCAGCAGGCTGAGGCGCACCAGATCACGCTGATGCCCCTCGAAGAAGGCTCGACGCGCGCGATCGGCGTCATCGGTCGCCTGACCCAGCGCGGCAATCAGCTGCGCGTGCTGGTCCAGCACCGCTTGCTGACCGGCCTGTTGGCCCTCTTTTTGCCCCTGCGCGAAGCCCTCACGGCGGGCCTCCTCGAGCGCACGCGCCTTGAGCGCCTCGATCTCGAGCGCCGCGCGTTGCTTGAGCTCCTCGATCTCGTTCTCCGCCAGGCGCTTGGCGAAGGCCGCCTCTTCTTGCGCGGCCTTCACGAGCGCCGCGGTGTCCACGTGGTGCTCGACCGCGCTCGGGCCGAGCTCTTCGGCGTAACGCCCGAGGGCCTCGGCCGGGCGAATCTGGAAGGTGCCGTCTTCGAAGCGGGAGGACTTGATGATCTTGGCCTTTTGAGGCTGCATCCGAGTCCTCCGCTACATCACGATTTCGTCTTGGCCGCCGCGACTGATGATGATCTCGCCCATCTCTTCGAGCTTGCGAATCTGCGCCACGATCTTCTGCTGCACTTCTTCGATGTCGCGCAAGCGCACCGGCCCCATGAACTCCAGCTCGTCCTTGATGATGCTCGACATGCGCTCGGACATGTTCTTGAAGACCTTCGTGCGCACTTCTTCGTTGGCGGCCTTGAGCGCCAGCGCCAGCTCGCGCGTGTCGACGTCCTTGAGCACGCGCTGAATCGAGCGGTCGTCGAGCATGACGATGTCCTCGAAGACGAACATGAGCTTCTTGACCTCTTCGGCCAGATCCGGGTTCTGCTCTTCGAGCGTCTCGATGATTGTCTTTTCCGTCGAGCGGTCCGCGCGGTTGAGCACCTCGACCAGGGCCTTGATGCCGCCCGCGTTGAAGTAATCCTGCGTCACGACCGCGCTGAACTTGCGCTCGAGGATCTTCTCGACCTCGCGAATGATCGCAGGGCTCGTGCGATCCATCAGCGCGATGCGGCTCGCCACGTCGGACTGCGTCTCGGGGGCCAATCCGCCGATGATCAGCGCGGCCTGCTCGGGCTTGAGGTAGGCGCAGATCAAAGCGATCGTCTGCGGGTGCTCGTTCTGAATGAAGTTCAGCAGCTGATTGGGGTCGATGCGGCGCATGAACTCGAAGGGCATCGTCGCGAGCGAGTCGCTGAGCCGCGAGAGGATCTCGGCCGCCTTGTCCGAGCCGAGGGCC
>DATNPP010000013.1:0-3871 GCA_036703175.1 Oscillatoriaceae cyanobacterium | reverse complement strand
GAACGGCGCGCTGGTGTACTTCTACCAGGCCGGCACGCCGGTGCGCGCCGCGACGCCTTACGCCTGGACGGACGGCAGCGGCTACGCCCACGGCGTCGGCGCGGCCAACACCTGGGGCTGGGCGAGCGTCTCGCTGCCGAGCCAGCCTTACACGTACGGCTCGAGCGCCGGTTACTACGTGAACTGCAGCACGGCCAATCTGAGCATCGTGAAGAACAAGGCGCGCGCGCAGTTCTCCGTCTCGGCGCACGGCAACCCGACGGGCGGCACCTACAATCTGCCTTCGAACCTGGGCACGCAGGCGATCGGCACGCTCACGAACCCCGTCGTCGCGCCGAGCTTCAGCAACGTCAACGACGCGACCGAGAGCTTCCAGGTCGCGGGCTCCTGGCAGCCTGATCCGGGCACCTGGATCGACGCCGGCAGCTCGAGCGCCACGCTCGAGTGGAACAACGCCAACAACTGGTGGCAAGCCAACGTGGTGCCCCTGAACATCTGGTTCTCGAAGGCGATCAGCGCCAACCTCAGCTACAGCTCGAACGACAACAGCGTGCCGGCGGATGAGCAACCGCAGACCAAGTGGGCCGGCCAGACGGCCACGGCCAACGTGGCCTTCTCGCACGCCGTCTCGAGCTACAGCGGCAAGCAGCACTCGGATCAGCTGAGCTTCGCGGCCGCGGCCGGCCACGCGTCCACCTGGGGCCTCAACGGCGCCACGGGCAACGTGACGGCGACGGTCGCGAACGCGGGCGTCACGCTCTCCGGCAACGCGGGCTACACCGTCAACGGCGGCACGGCGAACGTCGTCATCGCGGCGAATTTGCCGAGCGTGACGATTCCCGTCACCGGCGAGCTCGGTTCGGAGACGAACTACACGCTCACCTACACGCTGGACGGCGCGCAGAAGACGATGCAAGTCACCCGCTCGGGCGGCGGCGTCACCTTCAGCCTGCCGGTGGAAGACGCGTTGAACCAACCCGGCAAGCACAACTTCCAGGTCGTCAGCCTCGGCAACGCCGACGTCAATCTGACGATGCCGAACGACCAGGCCTTCCCGACGATGTCGGTGTACCGCGGGCTCGTCGCCAACTACCCGGCGACCCTGCAGGGCATCATCACCGCGGCGAAGTAAGCCTCGACGGAAAGCGCCCCGGCAATCGCCGGGGCGCTTTTTTCGGGCTTTTAGAGGTACTGGCCCAGGAAGGCCAGCAAGCGGCTCTTGTAGTCGGCGGCGTCCGCCACCGCGCTCATGGCGTGCTTCGCGTTCGGCGCGACCCAGTACTCCTTGGGGCAGTTGCCGGCCGCGGCGTAGTTGTTCTGACCGTTTTGCGGCGTGATGTATTGGTCCGCGCCGCCCTGAATCACGAAGAACGGTCGCGGAGCGAGCTTGGCGTCCTGCGTAAGGGGCTCGAACGCGGCCATGTCGTAGCCCAGATCGCGATTGCCGCGGGCGAGCGTCGCGGCGGCCACCAGGCCCGCACCGGGCACGAGGTCGTGGGAGATGAAGCCCGTGAACGCGGAAAGCACCGTGGCGTAGGCGCAGTCGTCGACCACCACGTTGATGTCCGGCGTCAAAGCGGCGGCGCGAATGGCGGCGGCGCCGCCGAGGGAGATGCCGTAGGCGGCGATGCGCGCGTTGCCCTGGGCCTTGAGGTAGTTGACGCCGGCCAGCGCGTCCAGGCCTTCGCCGTAGCCGTAGGTGGTGACGTTGCCGCCGCTGTCGCCGTGATTGCGCAGATCGATCGCGAGAATGTTGTACTGCGGATGGCACCACAGGATCTGCTGCTCGCGCACGAACATGCCGCGGCTGTCGCCGTGGCCGTGCAGCATCAGCACGGCCTTGTCGGTCTTGACGCTCGCGGGGATGTACCAGCCGTGCAGCGTGAGGCCGTCCTGGCTTTTCAGCGTCACGTTCTGAAAGGGAATCTTCCAGATTGCGGGCGTCTGGGTGGCCGGATGGCGCGCAGAATGCATGGCGAAGTGCTCGGCGACGCGGCTCATGACGGCGAGATAGCCGCCTAGCACGCCGCGCGCCAGATCGCCGAAGAAGCCCTGCGTGGGCGCGCCGTCGACGCTGCGGTAGAAGGTGTGGAACTCGGCGAGACTGAGCGCGTGGCGGCCGTCTTGATCGGCTTCGCGGAAGGCGGCGCCAATCTGGTTGCTTTCGGCCGGCAACAGGCTCGCGGGCGGCATGGCGTCGTCGAGCTCGTCCATCGTGACGGCTTGATCATGATTCGTGTCGAGCTTCTGGAACAGCGCCTGCACGAGCGGCTCGAACTTGGGCATGGCCTTGTCGATCGCCGCCGTGGGCACTTGCGCCTGCCACTCGTCGAGCGTGACCTTGCCGTCGCCGTTTCGATCGAGCACCGCGAACTGGCTGGCGTTGAGCCCGAGCTCGGCGGCTGAGAGCGCGCCGTCGTGGTTCGTGTCGGCGGCGTTGAAAGTTGCCGGCCAGGTGTCGGTCGTGTTCTGGGCGCTCATCGCGCCGGTCGTGAGCGGGCGCACCGTGGGGCCGGCGGTGCCGCAACCGGCGATCGCCAGAGCCAGAACGGTGGTGAGCCAAATTCGCTTCATTGCGGGCCAACTCCCATCAGCACGGTCATAAAAAAAGCCTAACCCCAACTTAACCTAATCTTAGCAAAAGGCGAACCGGGTGTCAATCGATCCGGCGGCCTGCGGCTCCGAATCGAAACACCCGGTTCGCGCTTAGAGCGCCTGGTCGAAGACCGCGAAGACGCGCTTCTTGTATTCGTCCGGCTGCACCTTCCAGCTCTCGGCGTGCTTGGCGCCGGGCACCCACCAGGCCTGCTTGGGATCCTGGGCGGCGGCGAAGAGCTTCTGGCCGTTCATGGGAGTGGTTTCGTCGTCGGCGAGGCCGTGAATGACGAGCAGCGGCCGCGGCGCGATCTTGGCCACCCACTTGATCGGATCGGCCTGCGTCAGATCGGTGTGAAAGCGGAACTTCATGGCCTCGACGACCGCGTCGGCCACCAGATCCGAGAAGGGGTAGTGCTGCAGCTTCGCGCGCGGCGCCACGGCGTCGTGCATCGAGTCGAAGGCGCAGTCCTCGACGACCGCCTTGATGTCCGGCGATTGCGCGGCGACGTCGATCGCGACCGCGCCGCCCAGCGACTCGCCCATCACGCCGAGGCTGGTGTTGCCGCGGCTGCGCAGCTGGTCGAGCGCGATCAGCGCGTCTTTCGTCTCGTAGTCGCCGAGCGTCATGCAGGTGCCCTGGCTCTCGCCGCAGTAGCGTTGATCGTAGACGAACAGGTTGTACTTCTGGTGCAGCCACTGGCCGTACTTTAAAAAGGCCTTGTCCTTGTCCGAGCCGTGGCCGTGCAGCAGCAAAATGCCCTTGTCGGTCTTCGTCGCGGCCGGCACGTACCAGCCCACCAGCGTCAATCCGTCGAAGCTCTTGAACGTGACGCGCTGGTAGGGGTCGCCGTAGGCGTCCGGCGTCTTTTGGAAGGTGTCCTTGTCCGGATGCATGATCATGTTCGAGCCCTTGAGGCCCGCGTAGGTCAAATAGGCGCCCATCGCGGCGCTGACGACCACGCCGCCGATCAGCGTGCCGACGCCCCAGCCGATGCCGTCGGCCTTGACGCCGTTGCCGCCGAAGGCCCGCGCGAACTCCTGGTCGTCCAGATGCCCGTCACGGTTGCGATCGAAGCTCATGAAATCCGCCTCCAGCCAGCTGCCGCGGGCCTCGCTCGCCTCGACGGCGCCGTTGTGGTTCGCGTCCAGCGAAGCGAGCGTGGCCTTGTAGAGCCCCGTCGAATCCACCGAAGCGCTCGCGAGGGAACTGGCGGCGACGAGTGAGGGCATCGGCGCGCCGGGCTGGCCGCAGCCGGCAAGCAGCGTGGCGAGG
>DATNPP010000698.1:0-4329 GCA_036703175.1 Oscillatoriaceae cyanobacterium | reverse complement strand
GCACGGGCTTGGCGACGCCTTCCATGAGCAACGCCGGCAATTCTCGACGGTAATCCGCCACGGGCTGCTCGAGCTGCCGCGTGCCGGTGCGCTCGCGATAGGTCAGCCGCACGCGGCCGCGGCCGGGCGGCACGAGTTCGTTCGGCGTCACTTCCGAGATCAATCGTCCGGCGCGCAAAATGCCCACCGTCTGGCACTGGGCCGCGAGAGCCGCATGGCTCGTCGCGACGAGGATCGTGCGGCCCTCGGCCGCCAACGCCTTGAGATGCGCGAGCGCCTTGGCGCGAAAGAGCGGATCCGAGGCGTTCAAGGGTTCGTCGAGCAACAGAATGGACGGTTGCGGCAACAAGGCCACGCCGAGCGACACGCGCTGCTGAAGGCCCGCAGGCAACTCGCCGACCAGATCGCCGCGGCGCTGGCGCAATCCCAGAAACTCGAGCGCTCTCTCGACGGCTTCGTCGCGGCCGCCCCCGTGCAAGCCGGCAGCCTTGCCGAAGGCGTGCAGGTTCTCCTCGACGGAGAGATCGGCATAAAGCCCACCCGATTGCGGCATGTAGCCGATCGACCGGCGCGTGTCGGCGCGCCGCGGGTCACCGCCCAGCACGCGCGCGCTGCCGCCCGTGGGCGTCTCGACGCCGGCGAGCAGCTTCAGCAGCGTCGACTTGCCGGCGCCGGACAATCCGAGCACGCAGGCGAAGCTGCCCTTGGCCATGCTCCAGCGCACGCCGACGAGCACCGGTGCGCGGCGATAGCTGAACGCCAGATCTTGGGCGACGAGCGCCTCGTTAGACGGCGCGGGGGTGGGCATTCGCCGCCTCGGCCGCGCGAATGCGGCGCGCGAAGATCGCGACGAACTCGGCGTTCAGCTGCGTGCCGGCTACTTGCGTCATGATCGCGAGGGCCTTCTCGCGGTGCATGCCCTGGCGGTACGGGCGATCGCTGGTCATGGCGTCGTAGGTGTCCGCCACGGCCACGATCTGGGCCATCACGGGAATGCGATCGCCCGCGAGCCCCTCGGGGTAGCCCTGGCCGTCGATGCGCTCGTGGTGATGGTAGACCATCTCGAGCATCGGCCCGAAGTCGTCGATCGGCTCGAGAATCTCGCGCCCGACCACCGGGTGCATCTTGATGTGCTCGTACTCGTCGGCCGTGAGGCGGCCCGGCTTGTGCAGGACCTCCTGGCTGACGGCGATCTTGCCGATGTCGTGCAGCGCGGCGCCGTGGCGCAGCAGCTCCTTTTCGTATTCGGTGAAGCCCAGCTCCTCGGCGATCAACAAGCTGTATTCGGCCACGCGCAGCGAATGGCCCGCCGTGTAGGGATCGCGCGCCTCGAGCGCCTGGGCGAGCGAATCGACCATGCGCACGACGTTGCGGCGCAGTTGCTCGAGCAGCGCGAGGCGCTCGCGATCCGCGCGCAGCGCGCGCGCCAGGCGATCGACCGCACTCACGAGCGCCGACATCTCGAGCGGCAAGGTCAAATGCTCGTCGACGCCCCAGCCGTCGCCTTTGGCATTCGACACCGCGATCGTGCGGATCATCGGATGCGCGCTCTTGACCTTGGCCAGCGTATTGGCCGGATCGGGCAGCGGCGCTTGCGAAACGACCACCGCGAGCTCGGGGATCTGCGCGCACACGTGCAGGGCGGATTCGGGCGAGTCGGCCTGGTGGACCTCGAAGCCTTCGCGGATCAGGACGTGGGCGATCGCGTCGCGAATCGCGGCCTCGCCGTCCAGAACCAGGATGTGCTCCGCCATACGAACTCCTTCGGATTGACCGGAATGGCTCGTCTATTCTAGCTTCGGAACAGCCGAGCGGCAAGTGGCGAAATGCGCCTGGGCGCTTCCGGTCCATGCCCTTATGGGCGTTATTTGCCCGTAAGTTGCGTGTTCGGCGCGAATATTTTCAAAACTTGAACTCGAGGTGCAGATAGCCCGCCGCCAGGCAGCCGAGCCCGTCGGCGAGCAGGTCGTACGGGTCCACCACCGGATCGGTGAGCTCCTTGAGCCAGCCGACGGCGAAGGTCGTCGCGGCCGCCTCGGTGGGCGGCATGCCGGCGCGCATCAGCTGATCGGCGATCGCGTAGCTGAGGCCGAAGTGCGCGGCCTTGTCCACCGGAATCGGCAGCTCGACGGCCTGCGCGGGCGCGGCCAGCAACAGGCAGAAGCCAACGGCGGCGAGGGATCGATTCAAGCTCATGAGGCGCCTCCTGGGCACGTCAGTCCTGCCGCCATGTACCCAGCCGAGCGTTGAAAACTTTTTTTGCAGGCGAGCGGTGATGGGCGTCACACCGCATTATGTCCGGAACGATCGCGACCCGCTCGTCAACGGTTCTTCGCATTGGGTTCAAGAATTTTTAAATTTCGACCGAAAAACAGTGGCCTTGTTGCACTTGACTTGCTAGAATGGGCCTATTGCGCCTGCGTTCGAGCGAGCGCTCCGCTCGCAGATGGAAGGAGAACCCTGGACGCCCATGACCCAGACCGCCGACAAGACCTCGCTCGTCGCCGAAGCGATCGCGCACTACGATGCGCTGCTGAACGCGGCTCAATGGACCACCCAGGATTACGATCAGCTCCAGCGCCAGATCATCGACGCCAAGGTCACCTTCGGCGGCCGCAGCTCCTGCCCCTATTTGCGGCCTCAGTTCGTCAGCGCCGATCAGTGGGCGCACGTGAAGCACGTCTCGAAGCTCGTCAATCAGGCGATGGCGAAGGCCGGCGAGGCCCTCACGGCCGACGCCGACCTTTATTCGATCCTTTGCCTCACCGAGGGCGAGAAGCAGCTCATCGAGCCTGATCCCGGCTACCCCTGGCTCACGCCGACCTGCCGTTACGATTCATTTTTGACCGAGAACTCGTATCAGTACGTCGAGCTCAACGGCGAGTGCCCCGCCGGCCCCGCCTTCACGACGGTGCTCGCCAATCTGTGGCTCGAGCTGCCGATCATGAAGCAGTTCATGGAGAAGTACCAGGTCGAGACCTTCGACGTGCGCGTGCCGCTGCTCGAGATGCTCGTCAAGATCTACGAGACCTGGCGCGGCAACGGGCACGGCGATCGCCGCGCGAAGCCGCAGATCGCGATCGTCGACTACAAGGAAGTGCCGACCTACGGCGAGTTCGAGCTCTGCCGCGACTTCTTCAAGGCGCGCGGCTACGAGACCGTCGTCGCGGATCCGCGTGAGCTCACCTACGAGAACGGCAAGCTCCTCGCGCCGGGCGGCTTCGAGATCGATCTGCTGTACCGCCGCGTGCTCACGAACGAGTTCCTCGAGAAGTTCGACGAGTTGCAGGCCTTCTGGAACGCCTACAAGGACGGCAACGTCTGCGTGGTGAACCCGTTCCGCTCCAAGCTGCTGCACAAGAAGAGCATCTTCGCCGTCATCACCGACGAGCGCGTGCTGCCGGCTTTCAGCGAGGAAGAGCGCCAGGCCGTCAAGCAGACGGTGCCCTGGACGCGCCTCGTGCGCCACGGCAAAACGCAGACCTTCGAAGGCACGACGATCGACCTGGTGCCCTGGATTCTCGAGAATCAGCAGAACCTGGTCATGAAGCCGAACGATGAGTACGGCGGCAAGGGCATCTTCATCGGCTGGGCGATGAGCGCCGACGAGTGGAAGCAGGCCGTCGAGGCCGCGCTGGCCGAGCCTTACGTGGTGCAATGCCGCGTGACGGCGCCGCGCGTCGACTTCCCGGTCTGGGGCCCCGAGGGCCTGGCCTACGAGCCGCAAACCATCGATCTCGATCCCTACATGTTCTTCGGCGAGGCGCACGGCTTTTTGACCCGCCTCTCGACGACGGACCTGTGCAACGTGACGGCGGGCGGCGGCATCGTGCCGACCTTCGTCGTGAGCCGCAAGTAAGCAGGAGCCAGCCACATTCATGTCGCTCAGCCAATTCACCATCGGCGTCGAAGAAGAGTACCAGATCGTCGATCCTGAGACCCGCGAGCTCAAGAGCCACATCTCCGCCATGCTCGAAGAAGGCGGTATGGTGCTCGGCGAGCACGTCAAGCCCGAGATGCACCAGTCCGTCATCGAGGTCGGCACGGACATCTGCAAGAACGTGACCGAGGCGCGCGCCGACGTCGCCAAGCTGCGCGCCACCGTCGCCCAGCTCGCGCGCAAGAACGGCTTGCGCATCGCCGCCGGCAGCACGCACCCTTTCAGCGACTGGCAGAAGCAGGACATCACCGACCGCGATCGCTACCACATGATCGTCGAGGACCTGCAGGACGTCGCGCGCGGCAACCTGGTCTTCGGCTTGCACGTGCACGTCGGCATTCCGGATCGCGACCTCGCGGTCGAGCTCGCCAACGAGGCGCGCTACTTTT
>DATNPP010000697.1:0-4059 GCA_036703175.1 Oscillatoriaceae cyanobacterium | reverse complement strand
ATGATCGACAGCAAGCCGTCGCGCACGCGCCCGCCCTCGGGCGAGGCGAGGTAGCGCAGCACCGAGGGCGCCACCTCGCCGAAGCGGAAGGTGGGCTCGCGCGTGGCGGTGCCGAAGAGCTTGGCGAGCCGTTCCGGCTGGAACTGGCCGTCGACGAAGAGCTCGTCGACGAGCTTTTCGCGAATGTTGGCCTTGGCGTCCGTCAGCAGAATCTTGGCCGCGTACGGGGCGGCCACCTCGAGGAAGCGGAAATCCGGCCAGAGCTTGTGGATGATGCCCTCGAGCGTGATCAGCGTGCGCAGAATGAAGGCGATCTTCTCGGGAATGCGGAAAGGATACTCATAGAGCACCAGAGAGACCTGCGTGAAGATCTCCTTGACCGTCATGCGGCGATCCGCCTCGCCGTACTGGGCGGTGAAGATGCGCTCGGCGACCGGCAGCAGGGCCGCCTGGTCCACCTGCGGCAGCAAAAATCCCAGATCGATGAAGTCTTGCACCAGCTCGCGGTACTGCCGGTGCACGGAGTGCAAAAAGACGTCGACGATCTTCTCCTGCGTGAAGGACGAGAGCTCGCCCGACATGCCGAAGTCGATGAAGATCAGCTGGCCCTCGTAGTCCACGAACAGATTGCCCGGGTGCACGTCGGCGTGAAAGAAGCCGTCTTCGAGCAGCTGCTTGATCGTGGCGCGCACGCCCAGGCGGACGACCTCCTGGAAGTCGATGCCCGCACCCTCGAGCGCCACCAGGTCCGTGGGCTTCATGCCGTGCACGAAGTCCATCGTCATGACCTTGCTGGTCGTGAGCTCCCAGTGAATGCGCGGCGTGTCGACGTGCGGAAAGTGCTTGAAGTTCTCCCGGAAGCGCTCGGCGTAGCGGCCCTCGCGCATGTAGTCCGCCTGATCGAACAGACTGAAGCCGAACTCGTCGACGATCGCCGTGTACGGCATGCCGCGGCTCAGCTTGGGATGCCTGTCCACCCAGGCGGCCACGCGGCGCATGATCGCGAGGTCCAGGCAAACCACCGGAATCAGGCCCGGCCGCTGCACTTTTACGACCACGTCCGTGCCGTCGCGCAGCCGCGCCTTGTAGACCTGGCCGATGCTGGCGGCCGCCATCGGGAACGGATTGAAGATCTCGAAGAGCGTGTCGATGGGCTGGCCCAGCTCGGCCGCGATGATCCGATGCGCTTCTTCCGAATCGAACGGCGGCACCTGATCCTGCAGCTGCGCCATCTCCTCGACGTACGGCAACGGCACCAGGTCCGGACGCGTGGAGAGCACCTGGCCGATCTTGATGAACGTCGCGCCCAATCGCACGAAGGTCTCGCGCAGCCAGATGGCCCGCGCGCGCTGGCGCCGCAGCAGCTCGTCGCCTTCTTGGCGTGAATCCCACCAGGCGCCGACCACGAGGGCCACGAAGACCCAGATCAGGTAGAACAGGCGCTTCCAGGCCTCGAAGCCGGCACGGCGAAATTCGCGTTCCAGCACTTCGGGGGCGTAGGGGGCGGTGTCGGTCATGGGGCTCCATTCCAGGCGGGGTTGATTCCCCTTCTCTATATGATTATACCCTTTCAGGCCGCATCGGCCGAAAGGGCCGCCCGCTGTGCGGGTTTGCGTAAGATCAGGGTTTTACCACAGCGCCGGCGCGGGCGGCGCCCGGCAAATTCATGTATACTGGCCTTATCGCTGCCGAAAGGCGTCAATTCCTGATGAGCAACCCCAGCAAGCCCCGCGCTTCCTTCAAACGCGAGTTTTTGACTTTCTTCGGATCGTTGCAGCTCGCGATCGGCCTTTTGTTGGCGATCGCGGCGGCGTCGATCATCGGCACGGTGTTGCCGCAGGACCAGGGCCCGGCGGTCATCACCTCGAGCAGCTTCAATCCGGCGCTCAAGTCCGTATTGCTGGGCATTCAGGCTTACGACGTCTACCACACCTTCTGGTACCAGTTCCTGCTCGCGACGCTCTTTCTGAACCTGGCGGTGTGCACCTATCTGCGCTTTCCGCCCACCTGGCGCCGCTACCAGATGAAGGTGCCCAAGGCGCCGCCCGTGGCCGCGCTGCAGGAGAACGTCGAGCTCGGCGCGGCGCCCGAAGAGGCGCGCCTCGACGTGCTGCGCAAGCGCGGCTATCGCATCATGCAAGACGGCGAGGTCGTCTTCGCTGAGAAGAACAAGTTCGTGCGCCTGGGCCCGACCTTCATTCACATCAGCCTGTTCGCGATCATCGCGGGGGCGATCGTCGGCGGACTGTTCGGCACCAAGAACTCGCTGCCGATGCAGCTCGGCGACACGCTCACCTCGCAGGCGATCTACGACACGTCCTACGTCAAAGGCCCGCTGAGCCGCCCGCCGGCGCCGTTCAAGCTGCGCCTGGACAACTTCCGCATGGTCTTCCATCCGACCGGCCAGGTGAAGCAGTACTACTCGCGCATCACCTTCACGCCCGAGGGGCAGGTTCCCGAGCACCTGCGCATCTGGGTGAACGAGCCCTTCGTGTACCGGGGCCAGTACTTCTACCAGTCCTTCTGGGGCATCGGCGGCTTCACGTACATCCTCGACGGCGGTGCGCCGATGCGCATGAACCTGACGCAGCTCAAGGCGGGCGGGTACGTGTCGAAGCCGTTTGCGATCGGCGACGCGTCGTACGTGCTCTTCGCCAAGGATCTCGATCAGCCCGCGATGCTGATCTCGACCAAGACCTTCAATCCCGAGGCGCAGGTGGTGCCGGGCGTGACCTTCAAGCTGCACGGCCACCTGTTCCAGTTGAAAACGTATCACCTCTTCAGCGGCTTTCAGACGAAGAACGATCCGGGCATTCCGGTGGTCTACTTCGGTTGCGGCGTGCTGATCTTCGGGCTGGCCATGGTGCCCTTTTCCCACCGCGAGCTGTGGATCCGGCGTGGGGAACAAGGTTGGGTGCTGGCCGGTCGTACGCATAAGGGGCGGCTGATGCTGCGCCGAGAAATGGATGAAATCGCCGCGGCCTGGGGAACGGCTTCCGCGCCGTCCCCCGTTGCCGCTGAGATAGGAGCAACGTTGTCATGAACTGGCCCGGCATCGAAAACACCTCGGTCACGATCACGTTCATCGCGGCCGGCATCGCCATGATCGTCTTTCTGGCGCAGCTCGTCGGCAAGCTCGAGAAGGTGAAGCCCATCGGCATGGGCTTCATGGGCATCGCCCTGCTCGGGGCGCTCAGCACGCTCGTCGCCCGCGGGATCGTCGCGAACCACGTGCCCTGGAGCAACCTCTACGAAAGCATGATCTTCATGCTCGCGGGCACGCTGGTGTTCTACTTCATCGTCGAGTTCTGGTACAAGCCGCGCAACTTCGGCGTCTTCGCCGCGCCATTGGTGCTGATCATCATCGGCGGCGCCTCGATTCTGCCGCCCGGCCTCAAGGCCGCCACGCCGTTGATGCCGTCGTTGCAGAGCTACTGGATCAAGGTGCACACCTCTTCGATCCTGATCAGCTACGGCGCCTTCACGATGGCTTTCGCGGCCTCGGTGGCCTACTTCGTGCTCGCCTGGCGCGCCAAGCAGGCGGCCCGCGAGAACGTCGTGCAGATGAGCGGCGACGCGGCCGTGCTGGTGCAAGGCGGCGGCGCGGCGATCGCGGGCGGCCCGAATCCTTTCGAGAAGCAGATGGCCTTCTTCGACGAGTTGGCCTACCGCTTGATCCTGCTGGGCTTCCCGCTGTTGATGTTCGGCATCATCACGGGCGCGATGTGGGCCAACGGCGCGTGGGGCACCTACTGGAGCTGGGATCCCAAGGAGACCTGGGCGCTCATCACCTGGTTCATCTACGCCGCCTATTTGCACGCGCGCATCACGCGCGACTGGACCGGGCATCGCGCCGCGGCGCTCTCGGCGGTCGGCTTCGTGGCGATGCTGATTTGCTACATCGGCGTGAACTACCTGTCCACTGGCCTGCACAGCTACGGCTTCTTGCGCTAGGCGCGCCGCATTGCCCTCTCCCCCGGAGGGTGGGAGAGGGATATTTCACCGCCGTGCAGGCGGTGAAATCGGGAGCGGGACGGGGTGAGGCCAGTTGCGCTTTAC
>DATNPP010000696.1:0-11002 GCA_036703175.1 Oscillatoriaceae cyanobacterium | reverse complement strand
CGGCCATCCGGTGCTCTTCGCCGGGCGCTTGCTCGACGTGCTGCGCGCGATCGACGAGGCCACCCAGGGCTTACGCGCCGTCGTGCGACGGCACGCCTGCCGCGAGGTGGCCGTGACGGACCCCGGCGTGCTACGCGATCTCAACACCCCGGCGGACCTGACTCAGGCGTAGGTGTCGAAGCCCCCGGGCGAGTCCGGATTGATGGCCATCGACGTGCCGGGATCCGGCTGAACGGCCGCGGCCAGCGCGCTCATGTCGGCCTGCATCTGGTTGTTGAGCACCGCCATCATGGCCGCCGCGGCGGCGCCGGCGTTCGAGACGCTCGATACGCTCATTCAAGACCTCCTTGCCTTGGTCGAGGGCACTTCCTTCTCATACCCTGCTTGACGGGGGCGCCAATCGAGGGCGTTCCGGACCGGCGCGTCAGAGGGCGGCGAGATAGGGCGCCAGGGCTCCTTTCCAGCGTACGTAGCCGGTGCCGTTGAGGTGCAGGCCGTCGTGGGTGTAGCGGTCGTCGAGGCGATCGCCGTCCAGAAACAGCGGATGCAGATCGATGTAAGTCGCACCCGCTTCCTCGGCCAGCGCCTTCAACCCCTGATTGAACTCGGTGATGCGCACGTTCGTCTCGGCGCGCCAGCGGAAGGTGTCCACCGGCAGTACGCTTTGCACGTGAAGCCGCGCGGCCGGGGCGCCGGCGCGCAAGCGCGCCAGCAGTTCCTGATAGCGCGCGAGCAATGCCGCGACTTCCGTCCCTTCATTCAAGTCGTTGATGCCGATGAGCACGAACACGGCCGCCGGCGGCACCGCGAGCACCGAATCGAGCCGCGCGAGCACGCCGGCCAGCTTGTCACCCGAAATGCCGCGGTTCTTGAGGCGTGCCTCGCCGAAAAGCTCGTTCCAGGCGCAATAGTCCGTCAGGCTGTCGCCGAGCAGGACGATGTCGTGCGGGTCGTGCGGATAGAGCGCGAAGAGCTCGCGCTTGTTGAGGTAGTAGGCGTTCTCGTATTTCTCGAGCACGCGATCGCGCATCACCCCCCGCGAGACCAAGCGCGCCTTCAAGAACTGCCAGCCGCCCTTGCGCCGGATGACGACCAGGGCGGCGGCGAGCAGCAACAGGTTCAGAAACAGCGAAAGGCCGAGCAGCATGGGTCCCCCAAGAACAATTTCGCCCCGTCCCAGAAGGGCGGGGCGAAACCTCACATGGTGCTTGTTAGCCCTGTTTGCGGGAGTTCATGAAGACTTCGAGCAAATCCAGCGGCAGCGGGAAGACGATCGTCGTGGTCTTCTCGGACGAGATGTCGTACAACGTCGTCAGATAGCGCAGTTGCAGCGCGATCGGCTGCTCGGCGATCTTCGCGGCGGCTTCGGTCAGCTGTTGCGCCGCCTGCAGCTCGGCCTCGGAGAGGATGATCTTCGCGCGCTTCTCGCGCTCGGCCTCGGCCTGGCGGGCCATCGCGCGCTGCATGTTCGCCGGCAGCTCGATGTCCTTGATCTCGACGGCGCTGACCTTGATGCCCCAGGGCTCGGTCTGCTCGTCGATGATCTGCTGCAGCCGCACGTTGATCTGCGCGCGCTCCGCGAGCAGCTCGTCCATCACGAACTGGCCCAGCACGTTCCGCAGCGTGGTCTGCGCCACCTGCACGGTCGCCAATCGGTAATCCGCCACGCGCGTCACCGCCGCGCCCGGATCGACGATGCGGAAGTACACGACCGCCGTGACCTTGACCGTCACGTTGTCGCGCGTGATGACTTCCTGCGCGGGCAGCTCGAAGGTCAGCGTGCGCAGGTCCATGCGCACCATGCGATCGATGACGGGCACGATGAAGAACAGGCCCGGTCCCTTCGGTCCGATCAATCGGCCGAGACGGAAGATGACGCCGCGCTCGTATTCCTGCACGATGCGCACGGACGCGAACAACAGGGCGATGATGACGATGACGAGAAAGCTCAATTCCATTTCGCCTCCATAAAGACGGGGAGCAAGACGGTCGCTTGCTCCCCCACTCTAGAGGCAGAACCCCTGCTTGTCAAACGCGCGCCGGCGCGTTCGCCGGTCGCCGATTACGGTGCGCTGGCGACGTCCTGCGGATGCTTGTTCCAGTCGTCCACGCCCGCGAAGCCGACCGTGTAGTCGTTCAGCGCGTTCCAGAGCAGCCAGCCCTGGCCGTTGGCGCTTTGCGCGGCGCCCAATTGGGTCGTCACGTAGTCCGGCCCATAGTGGTGAATGCGGAACGGAAACGCCTGCAGCCAGGGGCGTACGGCCACGCCCGTGCCCGCCGTCTTTTTCAGCACGTTCTTGACGCCCTGATTGACGAAATAGTGCGGATGATCTGGCGGATAGGCGTAGTGCTCGTAGTTGCCGTAGAAGTGCGACGGATAGAGCATCGGGCTGATGGCGTCGAGATACGGCGCCATCTTCGTCAGATCCTGGCCGGTGATCGTCACGTCGATCGGCTCGCTCCAGGCGACCACGCCGTAGACGTCCGCCGAAAGCAGCACGCCGCTGGGCGAGAGCGCGTCGTGCGCGCGCTTCAGCCAGGCCGCGATCACGTCGGCGTGAGTCTTCTCCGTCGCCTGCTGCTGGTAGCTGATGTCTTGCGTGTCGCCCATCGCCGGAAAGCGCACGTAGTCGTACTGAATCTCGTCGACGCCGTCGGCGATCAGCTCCTTGGCCAAGGCGATGTTGTAGTCCTGCACGGCCTGCATCGAGGGGTCGACCCAGTCGAGCTGGCCGAGCTCGAGCCAGGACCCGCCCGTCTTTTTGTTGCGGAGGTTGAGGTCGTGCCGCGCGTGCGCCAGCGTGTTGTCGTGGAACAGCGCCATGCGGGCCACGACGTGAATGCCGAGCTGGTGCAATCGGTCGATGAACTTCGGCATGTCCGTGATCATGCCGCCGTGATAGGCGTGAATCTGCCTGGCGAGCGGCACCTGCGAGTCGTAGGTCAGCACGCCGTCCATGTCCTTCGCGTCGAAGACGATCGTGTTGCCGCCGTGGGTCTTGAGGTCCTTCGCCAGCTTGAACACGTCGTTGCTGCCGGCCGTGGTGCCCGTGACGTAGATGCCCTTCGCCACGAACGCACGGCCCACCGGCACCATGTGCGGCGCCGGCGGGGCCGTGCGGGCTTCGGGAATCGTGAGCTTCTCGCCGATCGAGAGCGCGTCCGAGATGTGGTTCTCGGCGCGGATGGCCTTCGCGAGCTCGGGGTAGGTGTAGCAGTCCGTGAATTTCACGAACTTGTAGGCGATGTCCTCGACGGAATCGCCGGCCTTGACCGTGTAGCTGAGCTTGCCGTCGGCATACGTGCCGCCGACCGGCAACTTCACACCGTAGCCGGGAATCTCGTCGCTGCCGACGACGGTGGCGCTAGTATTTTTTTTTTGCGCGGCCGCCGCGTCGGACGCGTTGGCCGCAACTTGCTCGCCGGTCGCGGCGCCCGTCATCACCTTCTTGTTCGGATCGACGGGGTTGGCCGTCTGGCCGGCCGCCAGCGCGGACGGATTGAAGTACTTCTTCCAGTCGATCGGGAAGCTCACGCGGTTCGGATCGCCGTCCGAGACGTAGGGCGGGCGCGACTCGGTGACCTTGCCCGTGAAGCCCGGCTTGCGGTTGAACCAGAGGTGGAACTCCTCGTCGATCGCCTGGATGCGGGCGACGGCGTTGGCGCTGTAGCGCTTGTCGTACGGACTGTACGACGGATTCGCGCCGACCAGCATGATCGCTTCGTTGTGATACTTGCCGGAGCCGCTGCCACCGGAGACCGCCGCCGCGAGGGTCGCGGGCGTCTTGGGATACAGGCCGTCGGGCAGCGCCATCGTGCCGATCTCGTACGGCTTGCCGAGCTGCTGATTGACGAAAGCTTGCAGGCGGGAGAGCTCGCTCGTGATCGTCGCGGCCGAGGCGTGCGCCATGTCGAGGTGCGTCCAGGTGTGGTTGCCAATCTCGCGGCCCGTGTCCAGCAGATAACGCAGCTTGTCGCCGATGCCGGCGTCTTGCTCGAAGCCGCTCGGCAGCACGTAGAAGGTGGCCGCGCGGCCGAAATCCGGATGCTGGGCGTAGAAGGCGTCGAGAATGCCCACGGCGCAGTTCGGATCGATCACCGGCTTGCCGCTGGCGTCCTTCTTGATCTTGCCGTCGGGGGTCGTCTCGTACTTGAATTGCTCGAGCGTCGCGTCGTCGAAGGTCAACACCAGCGCCTTCTTGCCCGCGGGAACGTCGAGGTGCCGCTCGGCCACGTCGCGCATGGTCACGAGGTGGTAGCCGTTGTTGTAGAAGAACTCGAGATCCTTGCGGAAGTTGTCGTAGGTGCGCGTCCAGCGCTGCTCGGTGCTGCCGAGGCGGTGGTACTCCATCACGGGGATGTAGCCCAGCTCGTTGGCGTGGACGTAGGCGTCCGGATTGACGGCCGCGACCGAGGAAGTGGTCGTGGTGGCCGCGGACGCGGTACCCGAGGCGTTGCCCGTCGTCGCGGCCTGCTTGGAATCGGGCGCGCAACCGAACGAGAGGGCGACCGCGAGGCCGAGAGCGGCCAGGCCCGTGCGCGACAGGCGACGGGACTGCGGGTCAAGCGACATGCAAAGCTCCTTCTAAGCGGAAGCAGTAAGGCGAATGGGATGATAGCGAAGCGGACGGTCGCCCGCAAGTGGCGACGTATCGCGGCACGGCCACTACTTACCCGGGATTTCTTTCTTCCGCACGAAGAGTTTCAGGCCCTCGACGCGATCGACGACCACCTCGGCGCCGTCCGGCACGCTGTCGCCTTCGGCCTGGGCGCTCCAGAGCTCGCCTTCGAGGAAGACCGTGCCCGCGGGCGACAGCGGCGTGCGCGCCACGGCGACGCGACCGAGCAGTTCTTCCTTGCCGATCACGGGGCGACGGCGCTGCGCGCGCAGGGCCATGTACATGCCCGCGAGCACGAGCGCGCTCGTGGTGAGCGAGACGGTCATCAAGAACGGCAGCGAGGGCGTGACGCCCGGGACGTTGGTCTGGAAGAGCATCAGCGAGCCGAGCACCAGGCTGATCACGCCGCCCGCGGTGAGCAAGCCGTAACTGGGCACGAAGAGCTCCATCGCGAAGAGGGCGGCGCCGAAGAGGATCAGCGCGACGCCGACGCCGTTGACGGGCAGCATGCCGAGCGCGAAGAAGCCCATCAGCAAGAAGATCACGCCGACGATGCCCGCGAGCATGCCCGTGGGATTCTGCAGCTCGAAGACGATGCCCAGCACGCCGAGGTTGATGAGAATCAGCGCCAGCTCAGGATTGGCGAGCGTGTAGAGGAAGCGCTCGCTGGCGGTCATCGGGAACTGCTGCAGCTCGGCGTTACGGGTGTGCAGCGTGACGGTGTGCCCGTTCATCTTGATCTTTCGGCCGTCGACCTTCTTCAGCAGGGTCGGCAGATCGGGCGCGACCAGGTCGACGACGTGCTGCTGCACGGCCTCGGTCGACGGCAGCGAGACGCTCTTGCGCACCGCATCCTCCACCCACTTGACGTTGCGATGGCGCGCGGTCGCGAGGCCCTTGACGTAGGCCACGGCGTCGTTGGTAACCTTCTGGCCCATCGTGCCCTTGATGTCCTCGCCGCCGCCGCCCACGGGGTGCGCCGCGCCTATTTCGGTCTCGGGCGCCATCGCCGCCACGTGCGCCGCGACGGTGATGTACATGCCGGCGCTCGCCGCGCGGCTGCCGGAGGGCGTCACGTAGACGATCACGGGCACATTCGAGGCGATGATCGCCTTGATGATGTCGCGCATGGCCGAATCCAGGCCGCCGGGGGTGTCCATGTCGATCACGACGGCCGCGTCATGATCGTCGTTCGCCTGGCGAATGCCGCGCTCGATGTAGCTCGCGAGCACCGGCGTGATGCCGCCGTCGATCGTGAGCACGGCGACGCGATCGCCCGCCGCGCGCCCGGGCAGAGCCACGAACACGCACGACAACAGGGCCAAAACGACCAGGAGCCATCTTCTCATGGGACGACCCTCCTCGGCCTCATTCTACCCCCTGGGCGACTCAGTGGCGTGTTTCGAACGCGCAAAATTCTCCGCTGGCGTCGCCCCAGGTACAGTCCACTTGCTCGACGCACGCGGCCGGCGGCCCTTCATGGCACCAGGCGACGAAGCGTTCGAGCAGGTCCGCGGGGCCTTCGGCGATCGCCTCGACGCGCCCGTCGGGCAAATTGCGCACCCAGCCGCGCAGGCCCATGCGGGTCGCGACTTGCTCGGTCGTCGCGCGGTAGTAAACGCCCTGCACGCGGCCCGAAATCAACAGGTGTGCCCGTTTCATACGCCCTCCTCGGCTGGGTCAGCATAGCGTCTCGCGCGCTTGTCATCAAGCGTCTATGCGCGTTAAAGTGGCGCCATGCCACTGCCGATTGAACGCCCCGCCGACTGGGACACCGCTTATCAAAACGCCAAGACGCCCTGGGACCTGGGCAAGCCGGCGCCGGCGCTGGTCGCCTGGCTCGCGGGCAAGCCGACGCCCGGACGCGTGGCCGTGCCCGGCTGCGGGCGGGGACACGACGCGCTGGCGCTCGCGGAAGCGGGATTCGAGGTCACGGGCATCGACTTCGCGCCCACGGCGATCGCCACCGCCCGCGAGACCGCGGCCTCGCGCCATCTGCAGCTCCACTTCGAGCAATCCGACTTCTTCGCGCTCGGCCCCGAGCACACCGGAGCCTACGACTACGTCTTCGAGCACACCTGCTACTGCGCGATTCCGCCCGAGCGCCGCGACGACTACGTCGCGACGGCAGCGCGACTGCTGAAACCCGGCGGCAAGCTCGTGGCCGTATTCTTCACGCACAAGGAGCCCGGCGGCCCGCCCTTCGCGACGACCGAGGCCGAGGTGCGCGAACGCTTCGGATGCCTTTTCGACATCGCCGAACTGGGAACCACCGAGCACTCGGTGCGATCGCGGCGCGGCGAGGAGACCTTCGGCGTGCTCGTCCGCCGGAACGGGGTATAACCCACAAGACGAAAGAAAGGAGCGGCACGTGCGGCATCTCGGCTGGTTCGGCGCAGGAGCCCTTCTGCTCGCGGCCTGTGCCGCCGGCAACGGCTCGCAGCTCGCGCAAGTCTCCACGCTGCAGACGTCGTCCGCCCCCACGGTGTTGCATCCGAGCGCGCAGGACACGTCGCAGCCGGTGGCGACGACCACGCCGAACGGCTCGAACACGCCCAAGCCCTCGACGGCGCCCAGCGCCGGCCCGATTCTGAGCGTGACGTCCGTCGGCAAGAACCCGTGCGCGATCGCCCTCGACAAGAACGGCAACGCCTGGATCGCCAACTTCGGCTCGGACACGGTCAGCGAATTGAGCCCCGCGGGCAAGACGCTCGCCACCTACGCGGTCGGGCACCAGCCGAAAGCGCTCGCCGTGGCGCCGAGCGGCGACGTGTGGGTGAGCGACTACGGCGCGAACGCCGTCACGGAGATCGGGAGCGGGCGCGTGCTGCGTCAGGTGAACGTCGGCCAGAAACCCGTCGGCATCGCGACGGACGGGCTGCTGGGGCACATCTGGGTCGCCAATTCGGGCTCGGCCACCGTCACGAAGCTTTCCAACACCGGCGGCGTGCTGGGCACCTACAACGTGGGCACTGACGCGAACTCGCAGCCGATGGGCCTGGTGACCGACGACAACGGCACCGTCTGGGTGGCCTGCGCCCACGGCGGCCTGTTCGGCATGGACCAGTCGGGCCACCTCACGGTCGGCAATCAGCTGGGCAATCGCTCCCCGCGCACGATCGTGCGCGACGCGACGGGGAACTTCTGGATCACGTTCGACGCGCCCGACGACCACACCTTCGCCGAGCTCGACAACCGCGGCGTCACGCTCTCGACCCCGGCGCCGGTGATCGCCGAGAACGGCGTCGTGGGCCCGGGTGGCGTCGATTCAAAGGGCGACTTCTGGTCCGCGAACACCCCCTATGCGACCGACGCCGCCGGCAATCTCGCGCCCACGGCGACGACGGCGGACATCGTCTCGATGCTCGGCTCGGACGGCCGCGTGCTCGGCTGGTACGAGGCCGGCGACGCCTATGCCGCCGCCGTCGACGCGACGGACGTGGTCTGGGTGCTCAACTACCAGGCGGGCACCGTGACACGCCTGTCCGTGCCGGCGAGAGGGTCCTAAGGCCGACTCGGCACGCTAGTGGTTGGGCGAAGGCGACACCAAGGTCGTCGTGGTGGTTTCCTGGGTCGGCATGAGCAGGTAAACCAACACCGCCGTCATCACGGCCGCGGTCTGGCCCGGGTACTGCGCGAACGCCTGATCCATGAGCGCGATTTCGTCGTCGATATGCGCCTGCATGCCCGCGCGCATCTTCTGCACATCGGCCGGCGTGCCGCTCTCCGACATGCCGCTCATGAGCTCGAGGCCACGCGCGACCGCGATTCCGTCGAAGTGGCCTTCGAGATACAGCACTTTCTGGTCGTGGGAAAGCGTCTTCCAATCCACGGGCGATTGCCACGTCAGCATCTGAGGATACTTCTTGTTCACCACCGCCACGATCGCACCGAGGCTCGGATGCGGCAGCTGTCTGACAGTGGTCGTGCCCGTCGCCGTCGTGGTGGTGGTGTCGGCATAGGACGGGGCGGCAAAAGCCGCGAGTAGGGCGGCGGCAGCGATGAGACGACGAATCATGGTGGGCTCCTCAAAGTGGGGCGATACGCCCCCCTTTTACCCAAGCGAGCAAGGGATGTGTGGACGCCCCGCTCAGGCCCGCAATGGCCCGGTGCCCTGGAACTGAAGTTGCCAGAGGCGCTGATAGAGGCCTTGTCGTGCAAGCAATTCGCGATGAGCACCCTCTTCGCGAATTTCGCCGTGGTGCATCACGTAGATGCGGTCGGCGTCCTGAATCGTCGAAAGACGGTGCGCCACCACCATCGTCGTGCGATGGCGCGCCACGGCCTTCATGGCGTGCTGCAAGGCCGTCTCGGTCTCCGAGTCGATGCTGGCGGTCGCCTCGTCCAGCACGAGAATGCTCGGATCGTAGGCCAGTGCGCGCGCGAAGCTGATGAGTTGTCGCTGGCCGGCGCTCAGCGTGAGGCCGCGCTCGACCACTGGCTCGTCGTAGCCGCCCGGCAATCGGCGAATGAAGGCGTCCGCGCCGACGACGCGCGCGGCATGTTCGACGGCCTCGCGATCGATCGCCGGATCCCCCAGTGCCACGTTGCCCGCCACGTCGCCCGCGAAGAGAAACACGTCCTGCATCACGGTGCCCACGCGCCGGCGCAGGTCGGCTTGCGGCCAGTCGCGCACGTCGCGGCCGTCCACCATCACCGCGCCGCGCTGTACGTCGTAGAAGCGCGCCACCAGGCTCATGATCGTGGACTTGCCCGCGCCGGTGTGGCCCACGAAGGCCACGGTCTGGCCCGGCTTCACCGTGAAGCTGATGCCCTTGAGCACCCATTCCTCGCCCTTGTAGGCGAACCAGACGTCTCTGAATTCGACCGCCGGCGGCGTCGCCTCAGGCTCGTGGCCGACGCGCAGCTCGACTCGGGTCAGGCCTTCTTCGGGCGCGCGATCGACGATCAGCGGCTCGGTCGCAAGCAGTTGGAAGATGCGCTCGGCCGAGGCGAGCGCCGATTGCAGCACGTTGTACTTTTCAGCGAGCGCGTTGATCGGCTGGAAGAGCTGGTTGTTGTAGCTCGTGAACGCGTAGAGCGTGCCGAAGCTGAGAATGCCCGCGAGCACCTGATGGCCGCCGTACCAGATCACGCCGACCAGCGCGAGACCGCCCAACAGCTCGAGCAGCGGACGGAAGACCGAGAAGATGTTCAACTGGGTCATGCTCGCGCGCAGGTAGTCGCGATCGATCGACTTGAACTCCTCGGACTGGCGCGCCTCGCGGGCGAAGATCTGCACGACGCGCATCCCCGAGAAATCCTCCGACAGCGTCGCGTTGATGCGCGCCAGGCGCACGCGCACCTCGCGCCAGGCCTTGCGGGCGAGCTTCTGGAAAATCGTCGCCGAGATCGCCACGAGCGGCACCACCGCGAAGCTGACCAGGGCCAATCGCCAGTTCATCTGCAGCATGACGGCGATCGCCCCCAGCACCGAGAACAAATCCTGAAACAGGTTCACCAGCACCGAGGTGTACATCTCGTTGAGCGCCTCGACGTCGTTCGTCGCACGCGTGACGAGCCGCCCGACCGGATTGCTGTCGAAGAAGGCAAGGCTCAGACCCTGCAAATGCGCGAAGAGGTCGTGACGAATGCGCGCGATGATCGCTTGTCCCGTGATCGCGAGCCAGAGCCCCTGCGCGTAGGCCGTCAGCGAGCTGAGCACGACCGTTGCCAGGTAAATGCCCGCGAGCGGCCACAGACGTGCCTCGAGGGCCACACGGGCGCTCGGCGAGGCGGTCGCGCCCGGCTGCATCACCTGGTCGATCGCCAGTTTGAGCAGATACGGCTGCGAGAGCTTGAGCGCCGCGAGCAGCAGCAGCAACACCACGCAACCGGCCAGCGCGCGCCAGTACGGCGCCGCGTAGCGCAACAACCGGCCGAAGAGGCGCGCGTCGACGACCGTGCCGAGGGCCTGTTCCTCGTGAAAGTCCTGCACGCTACATCCTCTCGATCGCTTCTTCGAGCTGCTGCTTGCGATACAGCCGCGCGTACTCGCCGCCATGCGCCACGAGCGTCTCGTGGTTGCCCCGTTCGACGACGCGGCCGCGGTGCAGCACCACGATCTCGTCCGCGTGCTGCAGCGCCGAGATGCGGTGCGCGATGACGATCGTGGTCCGGCCGGCCATGTAGGGCCCCAGCGCTTCGAGCAGTCGCGCCTCGGTCGCGGTGTCCACGGCCGAGAGGCAGTCGTCGAGCACCAGCAGTCGCGCGTCTTTCAGCAAGGCCCGCGCGATGCTCACGCGCTGCCGCTGGCCGCCCGAGAGCGTGATGCCGCGCTCGCCGACGATGGTCTCGTAGCCCTTCGGGAAGTCGGCCACGTCCTTGTCGAGCCGCGCGACGGCGGCCGAGGTCTCGACGCGCTCGCGCGTGACGGCCTGCGC
>DATNPP010000694.1:0-6061 GCA_036703175.1 Oscillatoriaceae cyanobacterium | reverse complement strand
CGACAGCAGCGGATAGAAGAAGGCGAAGCACGCCACCACGCCCACGAGGTAGAAGATCACCAGCCCGCGGCGCATACGCGGCGACAAGGGGCCGCTCTCGTCGACCCACCCGCCCAGCCAGGCGCGTCGGGGCTTGTCGGCGGGCGCGGTGGCCTCGCCCTCGTCAGGCGTCGGCGCAGCCACTTCCGGCGCTTGCCAGAACTGGTAGCAGACGAAGGCGATCGCGATGCAGGCGAACGGCACCGTCTCGAAGTAGTAGTGCATGTACAGCAGCGGACGCGGCTGCACGCCCCAGAACACCCACTGGAAGAAGCCCAACAGCGAGATGAGCCCCAGCGCCCGGTTCCGGTCGCGCCAGGCCAAAAAGCCGGCGTACGCGAGGGCGGGAACGCTGGCCCACCAGACGAAGGGATTGCCGATCGCCCACACGCCCGAAAGCGTGCCGTTCTTCCAGTCGTGGAAGTAGTACCACGTCGGGCGGAGCATGAACGGCCAGCTCCACCAGGGCGAGCTGTACGGGTGCGTCGCGTTCAGATGCGCGTGGTACTCGTACATGTCGTGCTGCTGCGCGATCACCTTGCCCCAGCCGTGGTCGCCGGCGTTCCAGCTGAACAGGTGGTACTGCCAGGAACCGTCGCCCTGCAGCACGTACGGAATGTAGGTGAGCAAGTAGATGACGGCCGGAATCAGGAACATCACGACCACGCCGAGGCCCAGCCATTGCAGCGCCGCGCGCCAGTTCATGCGCCCGAGCGCACTTCGCACCTTGTCGACGCGCGTCTTGGCCGACGAATCCGGCTCGGCGCCCCACTCCCGGCGCTTGACCGTCCAGAGGTACCAGAGCCACACGAGGCCCAAGCCGCCCCAACCGTAAAGGGTCGACCAGCGCGAGGAGAGCGCGCAGCCGAGGCCGAGCGCCATCACGAAGAGCCAGCGGTTGTGCTGCGTCTTGATGTAGAGCCACGCGCCCAGCGTGCCGAGCATGATGAAGCAGACCTCGTAGATGTTCGTCATCGCCACGCGGCTCTGCACGAAGAACACGCCGTCGAGCGCCAAAAGGCCCGTCGCGATCGCCGCGATCGCCCGGTTCTCGAACATCGAGCGCGTCAGCGCGTAGACCACGACGAGCGTCAGCGAGCCGAACACGACGCTCATGAAGCGCCAGTCGAAGGCCTGCGCGACGGTCCAGGTGGTCGCCTTGAGCGAGAACTCGCCGTGGAACAGCAAAATGCCGAGCGCCACGCACAGTTTGGCGAGCGGCGGGTGGGTCCACTCGTAGGGATTGATGCCCGCGATGTACTCCATGCCGGTGCGCGCGTGGTAGACCTCGTCGAAGATCTCCTCGTTCGGCGTGCCGAGCCGCCAGGTGGCGAGCACGAAGAAGCCGAGCGCGTAGGCGAGCGCGATCGAGTAGTCCGCCAAAGCGAGCGTCTGCGACTTCACCGCCGCCGCCATCGTGCGCAACTGGCGCACGAGCGGATACTCCGCGACGTCTTGCACCATCTCGCCGCGCCCGAAGAGGTAGCTCACGAGCTCACCGAAGAGCCAGATGTTCATGAGCGAGAGAATCACCGCGCCCGAGAGCTTGAGGTTGCCCAGCATCGGGCCCGTGTCCATGACGGATTTGACGCCCTCGACCCACGCGGACTTGTCGTTGTAGAAGAAGAAGACGTAGCTGATCGTCAGAAAGGACGTGATCGAGAAGCCCCAGTAAATCCAGCGCATGCGGCGATTGCAGGCCTGCGCGAGGGCGAGGAAGGCGATCGCCGGAAAGATGTAGCGCTCGTGCATGCGCGTCATGAGCATGTACACGCCGGACGTCGTCACGGCCGCGGCGAGGAAGTACGGAAAGACGCCCGCCACGTTGCGATTGCGGTAGAGGTAGACGCCCACCAGCACGATGAGCGCGCTCATGAGCAAAATGCCCCACCAGTAGTGCGGCAAGAAGAACAGGATGCGCGAGTCCGGCTTCCAGGTCTCGTTGGGCGGCGGCAGCATCCAGATGTTGAAGGCGTTGACCGTGCTGTAGGGGTAGTTTTGACCCGTCTGGTTCATCATGGTGGCGAGCCAGAAGAACGGCTCGGCCACGGCCGCCGGCAGCGACAGGCCCGCGCCCAAATTCACCACGCCGCCCAGCTTGCTCCACACCGACGGCAGCACCACCGCCCAGACCGTGACCGTGCCCGCCAGAATCGCGAGCGGCCACTTGCGCAGCGGCTGCTTGTACCACATCGACTGGAACACCACCGGCCACATGAAGAGGCCCTGCGGCTTGACGAGCAGCGCCGCGGCGCAGGCCACGGCCGCCGGAATCAGCCAGTTCAGCAGCACGAAGACCATGATCAGCAGCATCATCATGGTGATGATCGCGTCCACCTGGCCCCAGATGCACGACACGAACAGCACGACCGGATTGAAGGTGTACAGCACCGCCGTCTTGAACGCGGAGCGAATCGCCACGCGGCCCTTGAGCAGGCTGAAGATCAAATAGCCGTTCACGATGTCCGCGAGGCACGCGGGCAGCTTCATCCAGGTCTCGGTCGGATAGACGCTGTGGGTGAAGGGCATCTGAATGAGGCCCCAGAGCCACAAAAAGTCCATGAACAGCGGTGGGTAGTCGCTCCAGGTGTGATCGTAGAAGTGCAGGGGCGTCTGCTGGATCAGCGTGCCGGTCCAGGAGCGGAAGGTGTTGACGTCGAGCGTGAACTCGTACGGAAAGTGCAGCAAAAAGAGATGCAGCAGGAACGAGAGCCCCAGCCAGACCCAGAGCTTGCGCGTGTACAGGGCGGTAAGCGACGCACCGCCCGCGGTGCTCTCCGCCAGTTCGGGAAAGTCGTCGGGCATCGGGGCCGACAGGTCCATGCTCATGTCACAATCCTTAGGTGCTGACGCGCTTGACGCCCATCATGCGCCAGACCGAGAGAAGCTGGCTGGCGTTGAAGATGCTGCTGTAGGTGCCGATCAGAATGCCCAGCAACATCGCGAACACGAACAGCTTGATCGTCGCGCCGCCGAAGATCAGCAGCGCGAGCAGCGTGAGACACACGGTCAGGCTGGTGTTGATCGAGCGGCGCAGCGTCTCCCAGATGCTGCGGTTCGCGACGTCGTCGAAGGTGTCGCGCTTGCCCGCATGGCGCATGTTCTCGCGAATGCGGTCGTAGATGACGATCGTGTCGTGCACCGAGAAGCCCAGCACCGTGAGCAGCGCGGTCACGAAGAGGCTGTCGACCTCGATGTTGAAGAGCAAGCCCAACAGCGCGAACACGCCGGTGAGAAAGAGCGTGTCGTGCACCAGCGCGGCGATGCCGCAGACGGCGAAGTCGAACTGATAGCGGTACGAGATGTAGGCGACGATGCCGACGATCGTGATCACCACCGAGGTGAGCGCGTTGCGCAGCAACTCGGCGCCGATCGTCGGGCCCACGCTCTCGAAGCGATCGGCCGTGAACGCGCCGTCTTGCGCCTTGATGGTGTCGAGCACCGTCTGGCGCTCGGTCGTCGACAGGTTCTTGGTGCGCACGAGCGCGATCTTCTTGTCCGCGATCTGCACCTCGGACTCGTGCACGCCCGCGGCGCCCAGCGACTTCTGAATCTGGCCGGCCGTGACCGGCTGGCTGAACGAGAGCTGCATCAGCGTGCCGCCCGTGAAGTCGATGCCCAGCTTGACCGGGCTGCCGAACTTGACCATGCACAGAATGATCGCGATGATGCCGGGAATCAGGAGCACGCCCGAGATGCCGAACCAGAGCGGCTTACGGGTCATGAAATCGAACTTGGGTTTTTCGGTTTTGACGGCCATGGGAGACTCCTAGCGGATCTTCGAGGGCATCTGCACGCCGAACAGCACCGGCGTCTTGACCTGGCGTGCCTCGAGCACCCAGTGCAGCAGATTGCGGGTCGCGCTGATGGCGGTGAACATCGAGGCGATGACACCGATCGCGAGCGTCAAAGCGAAGCCCTTGACGAGGCCGGTGCCGAACCAGAACAGCACCGCGCAGACCAGCAACGTGTTCATGTTCGAGTCGAAGATCGCCGAGAAGGCGCGCTTGAAGCCGATCTCGATCGCCGCGTAGAGCGTGCGTCCGTTCTGCAGCTCCTCACGCGTGCGCTCGAAGATCAAAATGTTCGCGTCGACGGCCATGCCGACCGAGAGAATGAAGCCCGCGATGCCCGGCACCGTGAGCGTGACGGGAATCATCTTGAAAATCGCGAGCACCAAAAAGCCGTAGATGATCAGCGCCAGGTCCGCGACCAGGCCCGGAATCTTGTAGAACGCGGCCATGAAGACCATGACGGCGCCGATGCCGACCACGCCCGCGATCAGACTGGCCCGCACCGAGTCCGCGCCCAAACTGGCGTCGACGCTGCGGTTCTCGATCACGTTGAGCGGCACCGGCAGCGAGCCGGCCTTGAGAACGATGTTGAGGTTCTGAGCGGCCTTCGCGTCGAAGTTGCCGTGGATCAAAATGTTGCCGCCGTCGAGCGGCTGCTCGACCGTGGGCGCCGAGATGAGCGTGTTGTCCAGGAAGATGGCCATCGGCTTGTGCAGCAGCTTGGTCGACACGTCGGAGAGGACCTTGCCGCCTTCGCTGTTGAACTCAGCCACGACCGCCCAGCCGGTGCCGTTCGGATCGGGCTCGACCTGCGAGGAGGTGATCATGGTGCCGTCGACGCCCGTCAGCACCCAGTCATTGGCGCCTGCGGTCGCCGCGGCGGCCTTGGTCGGCGCACCGACCGGCGCGGTCGCGCTGGCGGTGCCGCTCGCCGTGCCCGGCAGCGTGCCGACCGGCGCGGGCTTGCCCTCCGGGAAGTCCGCCTTGTGGGCGCGGAAGGTCAGCACGGCGGTGGTGCCGATGACCTTGAGGGCCTGGTCCTTGTCCTTGATGCCGGGCATGTCGACGATGATCTGGTCGTCGCCCTTGGGCTGGATCAGCGGCTCGGCGACGCCGAGGCCGTCCACGCGGTTACGCACGACGGCGATCGCCGCGGCCATCACCTGCGGGGTGATCGTCTTGACCTTGTCCGTGGGCTGGGCCTGCAGCACGAGGTGCATGCCGCCTTGAATGTCGAGCCCGCGCTTGAACTCGAACGGCCATTTGTTCGTGTTGGTCAGGACGAGATAGCCCGACCCCACGGCCAGGACGAGAATCAATCCCAGCATCATTCTGCGCCAATCCAATGAAGTTCCTCCTAGTAGGCGACGATTCTATTCGGTTCCCGCGCAGGCGGGAGGAGCGTTTCGGGCTGGTGCGCCGGACGGTGGCCAAGGCGCAAGCGGCCGCATGATAAGAAAAAGCGCTCAAAGTATACCGTGGATCCCGTAAGACCGGAAGGGCGGGCATCACACGGCCTCGCTCGGTCGATTCCCGGCGAAGCAAGCTAGCGAGCGCGTCGCCGGCGGCGCTTCCACCAGGAAACGCTGACGTCCGCGGCGGTGTGAGAGGCCCCGCCGAGCCAGAGTCCGGCGAGCGCGTAGAGCAACGCCAGCTGGTCGCGCCGGCCCACGGCGACGGCCAATCTCGCCTCGCGCGTCAACACGGCCTCGGACGGCGCACGGCCCAGCGCGTGCAGGCCCCAGTAGGCCCCCGCGCCGAGCACCAGCAGCACGACGCTCAGATACAGCAGACGGACCGCGGGCCCGACCAGAATGCCGTGCGAGAGGCGCGAGCGATGCGGCACGCACCACTGATACGGCTTCCAGATCCAGCGCAGCGGCCCCCAGCGCTGATACTGCACGCTCGGCAGGTCCAGATCCCCGCTGAACATGAGCCCGGCGAAGACGAACGCGCCGCCGGCGCACAATGCGGGCGGCCACTGCGCGGCCACGTGCCAGGCCCCGTAGAGGACCGGCGCGGAACAGAGCCAGGTGATGCGATCATGGGTGCGGCCGCTGGGCATGGGTAAAGCTAGGTTCAGAACGGGTAAGACGTGGGCAGCGCCCGATGCGGCGCCGATTGGCTCCATTCTACCCGATTCGAGAAACCGCCATGATTCGGCTGCTCTTCGTGCTTCTCTTCACCAGCCTGACGGCTTTCAGCGCGTTCGTGGCGATCCGCATTCC
>DATNPP010000692.1:0-9846 GCA_036703175.1 Oscillatoriaceae cyanobacterium | reverse complement strand
AAGGACGCGCTCGACGGGGCCTTCAACTTCATCGCGCAGTGCGCGAACCGCGAGGTGCGCAAGCTGATGGTGATCGAGGACGACGAGGCCCAGCGCACCAGCATCGCGGAGCTTTTGAGTAAGGACAACGTCGAGATCTCGGCGGTCGCGACGGGCAGCGAGGCCCTCGACAAGCTCGTCGACCACACCTACGACTGCATGATCCTCGATCTGATGCTGCCCGACATGAGCGGCCTCGAGTTGCTCGAGCGCCTGCACGACCAGCTCGGCGGCCGCCGGATTCCGGTGATCATCTACACCAGCAAGGATCTCACGCGCGACGAGGAGAACCACGTGCGCCACTTCGCGCAGGCGGTGATCGTCAAGGATTCCAACTCGCAAGAGCGTCTGCTCTTCGAGACGGCGCAGTTTCTGCACCGCGTCGTGCGCGACCAGGCCGCGCCGCCGGAGGAAGGGGCGGGCAATCTGGCCGGCAAGAAGGTGCTGGTCGTCGACGACGACGTGCGCAACATCTTCGCGCTCGCGAGCGTGCTCGAAAGCCACCAGCTGCAGGTGCTCTACGCGGAGAACGGCCGCGACGGCATCGAGATGCTCAAGGCAAACCCGGACGTCGACGTGGTGCTCATGGACGTCATGATGCCCGAGATGGACGGCTACCAGACCATGGAGGCGATCCGGCAGATGCCCGAGTTCGCCGAGCTGCCGATCATCTCGTTGACCGCCAAGGCCATGCCGGGCGATCGCGAGCAGTGCATCGCCGCCGGCGCCTCGGATTACATCAGCAAGCCCGTCGATACCGAACAGCTGGTCGCGCTGCTGCGCCGCTGGGTCGCGATTCGCACCGGCAGCAGCGTGAGGTAGGGCCATTCCGATGCCGTCCGCGAAACCCGCGAACATACTGCTCGTCGACGATCGCCAGGAGAACCTCCTGGCACTCGAGGCCAGCCTGGAGCCGCTCGGCCAGTGCCTGTTCAAGGCGAGCTCGGGCGAGGAGGCGCTCAAGTGTCTTCTCAAGCACGACTTCGCCGTGATCCTGCTCGACGTGCAGATGCCGGGCATGAGCGGCTTCGAGCTGGCCGAGGTGATCAAGCAGCGCGAGAAGACCCGCCACGTGCCGATCATCTTTCTCACGGCGATCAACAAGGACCAGGCGTACGTCTTCCAGGGCTACTCGGTCGGCGCCGTCGACTACCTCTTCAAGCCGCTCGATCCGGACATACTGCGCTCCAAGGTCGCGGTGTTCATCGAGCTGCATCAGAAGAACGCGCAGATTCGCGAGCAGGCCGCGAAGCTGCATCTGGCCGAGCAGCGCGAGCGCGCCCGTGAGCGCGCGGAGCTCGCGAAGGCCAGCGCGTTGCGTTATCGCAATTTGGCGGACGCGATTCCGAACATCATCTGGACCTCGAGCCCGGACGGCGAAGAGTTCTCCTTCAACCGCCTGTGGTTCGACTACACGCAGCTGAACCACGAGAGCCGCCTGGAGGACACCTGGCGGCGCGTCGTTCATCCGGAGGACTGGGAGCGCTTCATCACGATTCGCACCCGCGCCCGCGAGCAGGGCAAGCCCGCGAGCCTCGAGCTACGCTTGCGGCGCGGTACCGACGGGCGCTACCGCTGGCATCAGCTGCAGTGGCAGCCCGAGCACGACGAGTCGGGCCAAATCATCGCCTGGCTCGGCTCGGCGACGGACATCGACGACAAGATGCGCGCGCAAGAGGCCTTGCTCAACCGCAACAAGCTGGTCGAGGCCGAGGTGGCGCAGCGCACCAAGGAGCTGGGCAGCCAGAAGCGCTTGATCGAGCGCGTGCTGGACAACGCTCCCGCCGGCATCGCCTTCGTGGACGCCGAGGGCATCTGCCGCGCCGTCAATCCCGAGTTCGTGCGCTTCAGCGGTCTGCCCGCCGAGCAGATGCTGAACGCGCCGATCGACGAGGCGCTCACGCGCTGCGGCATGGCGCTCGCGCCGTATCTGGGCGAGGTGATTCACAGCGGCGAGCCGTTCCGCGCGCTCGGGTATCCGTTCGGTAAGGCGGGCGATCGCCAGCCGTACTGGGACATCGTCTTCTATCCCCTGTTGGACGAGGAAGGGCGCCTAGACGGCGTGTTGCTGTTCAGCCTGGAGGTGTCGGCGCGCGTCGAGAACGAGCGCATGCAAAAGGACCAGATCGAGCGCTTGAAGCAGATCGACACGATGAAAGACGAGTTTCTGAGCGTCGTGAGCCACGAGCTGCGCACGCCGCTCAACTTCATCACCGGCTTCGCCTCGGTGCTGCAAGACGAGGTGGTGGGGCCTTTGAGCGACGCCCAGCACGATTACATGGACAAGATTCTCAAGGGCGCGGATCGCATGCTGATGCTGGTCAACGACCTGTTGGACTACGCCAAGATTCGCGCGGGCGAGTTCGAGCTGACGCGCCAGCAAACCGAATACGCGCCGCTCGTGGGCGAGGTATTGGACACGCTGAAGCCGCTCGCGGACCAGAAGGGCCTGACGCTCGACGCCGAGGTGGATCCGGCGATCGCGGTCGAAATCGACGAGCAGCGCATCATTCAGCTGCTCACGAACCTCGTGAGCAACGGCATCAAGTTCACGCCAGCAGGCGGCCGCGTGGCCGTGCGGGCCTACCTGGAAGGCCAGGCCCTGGTGACCGAGGTGGTCGACACGGGCATCGGCATCGCCACGGACGACATTCCCAAGCTCTTCACGCGCTTCCGCCAGCTCGACATGAGCACGACTCGCGAGGCCGGCGGCACGGGATTGGGATTGTCGATCACGAAGATGCTGGTCGAGGCGCATGGCGGTGAGATCACCGCGCGCAGCCCCGGGCTCGGCAACGGCGCAAGCTTCCGCTTCACGCTGCCGCTCTCCGCGAGCGCCACCGTCGCCGAAGAGCAACCGGCCACCCACAGCCCGAGCTAAAAGCTGTAGGTACCCGACAGCTGAACGGTGGTGAGGCCGCCCGAATGGGGCTGGCTCTTCGAGGCCAGGTTCAGCAGAAAGGCCTGCGAAAGCCCAAGCTCGATCGCCAGCGCGCGCGCCGGCCGGAAGCCGAACGACAAGCGCGGCGCGATGCCGAAGGCGGGCGTGTTCAGGTTTTCGGGCGACGACACGAAGAAGAGCGAGTGCAAATCGAGCGCGGGCGTGACGTAGAACTGGGGCGTGAAGCCCAACGGCACGCCGGCGCCCACCGTCAGGTCGAAGAACGCGTAGTTCGTCGAGGCCGAAAAGTCGCGCGTGTACGCGTAGTCGAGCCCGGCTTGCGCGGCGACGTCCGAGATCTGGAAGGTCGTGCCGATCACCTGCACGCTGGCGCCGAGGCTCAGCGCCTGGCCGACCGTGAGCACACGGAACGAGGGCAGGGCATAGCCGACGCCGGCCGCCTGGGCGGGCGCCTGAAGAACGAGCGGCAGCAGTGACGCCGGCACGAGCAACCTTCGCAACATGCGGAGCCCTCCTCGTCGTTCTTTTACCCGCTCAGAAAGCAAGCTAAGGTTCCGACGCCGGAACCGGCAGGCTGAACCAAAAGCAAGCTCCCTTCCCTTCGTCGCTCTCCACCCCCACCTCACCTCCGTGCGCCATCACGAGGTTCTTGACGATCGCCAGACCGAGTCCGGTACCCTTGGACTGGCGCGTGTTCGAGGTATCGAGCTGCCCGAAGCGCTGGAAAAGGCGCGATTGATCGGCGCGCGCGATGCCGGGGCCGTTGTCGCAGACGCGGACGACGTAGCGTGTGTCCTCCCGTGCCACCGAGACGGCGACATGCCCGCCCGGCGGCGTGAACTTGATCGCGTTGTTGAGCAAATTGATCAGCACCTGGCCGACGCGCCGCGCGTCCGCGTCGGCCCACAGCGGCTCCGGCGGCAGCGCTGCTTCGAGGACGAGGCCCTTGTGGTGGGCCTGTTCCGCCATCAGATCCAGGGCGCCGCGAATCGGCGCCCGCAGGTCGACGCGCATCACGTCCAACTTGAGCTTGCCGGCCTGAATTCGGCTGTAGTCCAGCAGGTCGTCGACGAGCGCCAGAAGGCGGTCGGCGCCCTCGAGAATGCGCTCGACGTAGGCGCTCTGCTGCGGCGTCAGCTGGCCGGCCACGCCGTCGGCGAGGATGCTGCCGAAGCCCGTGATCGCGTTGACGGGCGTGCGCAGCTCGTGGCTCACGACGCTGATGAATTCGTCCTTGAGGCGATCGAGGCTCTTCAGCTCTTCGTTTTGTCGGCGCAACAGCTCGGATTGCTGGGCGATCGCTTCCGCTGCCGCTCTGCGCTCCGACATGTCGCGCAGCACCGCGATCACCAGACGCTTGCCGGGCACCAGGGAATCGAGCGGGCTCAATGTCATCTCGATGGGCAGTTCATGGCCGTCGCGGCAAACCGCGGGCATCTCGAAGGGCGTGTGCGAGTCGATGTAACGGCCGTGCCCGGTCGCCCTGAAGCGCTCCATGCCCTGCCGGTGGGCCGCCTGGTAGCGCTCCGGCACGATCATCGACACGGCGCGGCCAATCGCCTCTTCCGCCGAGTAGCCCAACATTTTCGCAGCCGACGGATTCCAGAGGATGATGCGATCGGTCGCGGAATCGGCCACGACGACGGCGTCCGGAACGCGCTCGAAGAGGATGCCGATGCCGAGATCCTGCGGCACCAGATGCGCGGATTGGGAAAACTCGCTTGTGCCAGACATGCTGTACCTCTGCGTGGGATCTTCGCCGATTCGACGAAAGGCCGCAAGGGGCGAACCGCCGGCTCAGCGCCACGCCGCGCCGTACTCCCACCGTGAGAACGTGGAGGCTAAAGCGTCTTGGTCGACTCGACGACGTGACGCGCGCAGCGCGTCGCCAGGCTGGCGATCGAGATCTGCGGGTTCACGCCGATCGAGGTCGGAAAGAGGCTGCCGTCGACCACGTACAGGTTCTCATAGCCGTGCACCTTGCCCCAGGAGTCCGTGACCGAGCGCGCCGGATCGGAGCCCATCATCGCCGTGCCCATCTGGTGCGCCGAAAAAGTCGCGAGCTTGTCGACGTCCAGCGCCATGCGATCGATCTTGTCGAGCTCGGCTTCCGAGGCGAGCTCGACGCCCGCGCTGTGGGGCACGATGACCTTCTTCGCGCCCATTGCGAAGTAGATGCGCGCCACGGCCTTGAGGCCTCTGCGGAACTTGGCTTGGTCCTTGGGGCTCACGCGGTAGTCGATCACGGGCAGGCCGTACTTATCGACCGAGACCTCGCCGCGGCCGTCGTCGTGCAGCAGGACGATCGCCGCCGCGAGGTGGTTGTACCGCGCCATCACGTCCATCGCGTGCGGGCCCCAGGCATAGAGGTTCGCGCCCATCAGCCCCGGATAGGCGAAGACGGACTCGATGATGATGCCCTCGGGCTCGAGGTCCTTGACGTAGGTCGTGTAGTTGATGCCCTGGTAGCCTTTGACCTCGTGGTCGAACACGGCCACGATCGCCGTCGTGGGGTGCAGCGTCAGATTCTTGCCGAGCCGGCCGCTCTCGTTGGCGATGCCGGCGCGCAGCAGCGTCTGCGGCGTGCTGATGGCGCCACCTGAGACGCTCACGAGCTTACCCGTGGCGCGGAAGCGGTGCTTCGCGCCCGTGTGGCGATTCGTCAGCACGCCCTTGACCGCGTTGATGCGATCGCCCGTGCGCTCGAACTCGAGCACCTCGGCATTGGGATACAGCTTCGCCCCGAAGTGGAGCGCGCGCGGCACGTAGGTCACGAGCATCGACTGTTTGCGATCGTAGGCGCAGCCGAGGATGCAAAAGCCCGAGCCGAGGCACTTGGTGCGGCTGTGCTCGAAGCGATCCGCCTGCATGCCGATCTTGCGCGCGCCCTCGAACAACAAGCGCCCGTTCTCGTTGACCTCATGCGGCTCGAGCTTCTGCACGTTGAGCACGAAGCGCACCTTGTCGATGTGCGGCTTGAGGTCCGCGTAGCGGATGGACTCCACGCCGTAGGTGTCCGCCCACTCGTCGAGTACCTTCGCGGGCGGATCGAAGCAGATGGCCCAGTTGACGGTCGTCGAGCCGCCGACGGTCTTGCCGTGCAGAATCGTGATGTTGCCGTCTTTCGTGGTGCGCGCGCCGGCGTCCTCGAAGAGCAGCGGCATCATGTCCTTTTCAGTCTGATTGAAGTCCTTGCGGGTATTGTAGGCGCCCTTTTCGAGCATGATGACGGACTTGCCGGCCTCGGCGAGCTCGCTCGCGAACACGGCCCCGCCCGCGCCCGTGCCGATGACGATCGCGTCGGCATCCAGCTCGAGGTCGCGGTCGTAGTGGTCGTCGACGGCCGGATTCCACTCGCTCATGCGCTGTGCCTCGCGTAGACGTTCGGATTGACCGGTGCGGCCATCGCGCCTTGATTATCCAGCCCGAGCCCGAAGTCGAACTTGCCGATCCAGGGGCCGGGATAGCCGATTTGCGGCCAGCTGCGCGGATCCATGTAGAAGAGCATGGCGCAGGTCTTGTTGAGGCCCGAGAAGCCCTGGCGTTGAAGCGCGAGCGGGCTCGACTGCCAGGCGCGCAGATACGCGTCCTGTTCCTCGGGGCCCATGGCCGTGAAGGGCTTGAAGTGCAGCGCGAGCCAGGTCCAGTCCTCGAACGTGTCGAGCAGTTGCCGGAACTGCGCCTGCAGCGGCGGGCTGGCCTTGGCGAGCAGGTGGTCCGCGGCGGTCGCGACGTCGATCGTCTCGGCGCCCAATCGCCCGGGTGCGGAAGGCATCAAGCGCAAGCTGGCGGCGTGCAGCACGTTCCACTGCTTCTCGGTGAAGAAGTCGAGCGCCTGCGGTGGCGCCGTATAGCGGCCTCGCGCGCATGCGGCCAGCGGCAGCGTCGTGGCGACGGCCGCGAAGCCGAGGGCGCGGCGAAGAAATTGACGGCGATTGATGCTGGCGGCCATGGGTTCGCCTCCTGCATGACGGTACCGCGTTGATTGCGGCATGTAAAGCGGGCCCGGCGATCGCCGGGCCCGGACCGTTACATTTTGCTGGCGACCGGCGGCGGCGGCGGCGTCGGGGTGGCCGGCGGCATCGGTGTCGGCGGGAACGCGGGCGGCGACGGCTCGACGTCGGCGCCGCAGTACTCGTCCGCCGTCAAATACCCGTCCTGATTGCTGTCCAGGTAGTTGAACTTGGTCGCGAGGGCCTGTTTGGTTTGGGCGTCGATCTGATCCGGCGCGACGCCCTCGAGGGCGGCGAACTCACTGAAATCGAGACGCAGGTCGTCGTTCTTGTCCGCGGCGCGGAAGTTGTCCTCGCACGACGAGATGAAGGGCGTCGGCGACGGCTCGTCGATCGGCGGATAAGGGACCGGCGTCGATTCGGTCCCGGGCGGCGGCATCAGGGCGCCGATTGCCGCGCAGGCCTCGGCCTGGCTCAGTCGGTTGTCGCGGTCGAAGTCGAACTTCTGGAAAGCGTTGGCCGCTTCGAGTTGGGCGCCGCAGAGGTAGGTCGGCGGCATCGGATCGACCGGCTTCAGGCCGCCGTCGACCGGGATGAGGCCCGAGCCGTTCTTGGCAATCAACGATCCCACGGCCGTGCCCACGGTGGCGGACGCCAGCACCGCCGGCTTCGGCGCCACGTTCGGCACGCCGAGCTCGGGCTCCGGCGTCGACGCGGGTTGCGCGGGCAGCGGCTTGGCGCAAATTTGCGCGTGCATCAGCGGCAGCGACGCATACCACTTCGTGAACTCGTCCTGGCTCCAATAGCCGTCGCCGTCGAAGTCGTACTTGGAGAAGAACTGATCGCAGACCATCGGCGGCGCGGAGTGCCCGGGCAGGGGCAGGGGCAACGCGGTGGCGGTCGCGCCCGGAGGCGTTTCGGTGGGCCCCTGGCACTGCGTCAAAAACTCCTGCAGCGAGACCTGGCCGTCGCCGTCGGTGTCGAGGGCCTTGAAGGCCGCCTGAAGTTGAGCTTTCAGGTTCTCGTCCTTGCTTCCCTGCAACTGGGCCAGCCGGCCGTTCACGTACTCGTCTTGCGAGAGCACCTTGTCGCCGTTGACGTCGAAGGAAAAGAACATGGCCTGGCAGTCGCCGCCTTGCGCGCCCGGCCCCTTGACGCCGTTCTCGAGCGATTGCAGCAGCCCGGTCGGCAGCGCGAGGTTACAACCCTGCAGGACGACGAATGACGCGGCGATCGCCGCCAACGAACGGAACCGCATGGGCCCTCCTTCGAAACTGCCAACCAGGCTTTTGTACCCGAAAGCCGGGGCGTCGAAGCGCAGGCAAAACGAAAGGCCGGACCCGAAGGTCCGGCCTCGCGCGGTTCAAATTACGCCCAGCGGATCAAGCCGAGCTCGTGCGGGTTCTTGAGGTCCGGATGGTTCGGCAGCACGCGCACGCCGTAGATGTAGCTGCCGCCCTTGTGGGGCTGAATGGCGCCCTTGAAGGTGAAGCTGCCGTCGGGCAACTGCTCGGCCATCTGCATCGGCACCACCTGCACGTCGCGCAGGTGATCGCCGTTGCCGTTGCGGCCATTCTCGCGGCCCTGATAGATCTCGACGTGCAGGTTCTTCGGCGAGAGCCCGCCCGTCTTGACCTTGGCGACGATGTCGATCGCCTGGCCCACGCTCACCTTGTCCTGCATCGGAGGCAGCGCCTCGACGAAGACGTGGTGCCAGTTGAAGTTCATCATGCCCTTCCACTCGGCGAACTGCTTCGCGACCGCGTAGTTGTCCGCCGCGAGGCGCTCGCCGTGCTCGATCGCCGGAATGTAGAGCTGGTTCGTGTAGTCCTGCACCATGCGATGCGTGGAGTACATCGGCGTCAGCGTCGCGATCGCGTTCTTCACGCGCTTGAGCCACTCGTGCGGCACGCCGTCGGCGCCGCGATCGTAGAACAGCGGCACGATCTCGTTCTCCAGCGCGTGGTAGAGCGAGTGCACGTCGGCGTCGTCTTGCTCGTCGAGGTTCTGGAACTCGCGCTCCTCACCAATCGCCCAGCCGTTGACGCCGTTGTAGCCTTCGCACCACCAGCCGTCGAGCACCGAGAAGTTCAGACAGCCGTTGGCCGCCGCCTTCTGGCCGCTCGTGCCCGAGGCCTCGAGCGGACGGCGCGGATTGTTGAGCCACACGTCGCAGCCGTGCACCAGATGGCGCGCCACGTTCATGTCGTAGTCCTCGATGAAGACCACGCTGCCCGTGAAGCCTTCCTGGCGCGAGAGCTGATAGACCTTCTGAATGAACTCCTTGCCGGGCATGTCCGCGGGGTGGGCCTTGCCGGCGAAGATCAGCTGCACTTCCTTGCCCTGCTGATGCAAAATGCGCTGCAGACGGGCGGCGTCGCGGAAGATCAGCGTGGCGCGCTTGTAAGTCGCGAAGCGGCGCGCGAAGCCGATCGTCAGCGCCTCGGGATTCAGCAGCGTGTCCGCCTCGTTGACCTTGGCGACGCTCTCCCCCGAGCGAATGCGTTGCGCGCGGACGCGCTTGCGCACGAAGGCGACCATCTGGCGCTTGAGCTCCTGGCGCACGGCCCACAGCTCGGCGTCGGGAATCTTGTCGATCGCCTTGAACGCCTCGAGGTTCGCGAGCTCCTCGCGCCAGTTACTGCCGAGGTACTTCTCGAGCAGCGGACGCAGCTCGGGCGAGATCCAGGTCTCGGTGTGCACGCCGTTGGTGATGTGCGTGATGGGCACTTCCTCGGTCGGCACGCCGGGCCAGAGGTCCTTCCACATGCCGCGGCTGACGGCGCCGTGCAGCTTGGAGACGCCGTTGGCCTGGCGGCTCAAGCGCAGCGCCAGCACCGAGAGCGAGAAGAGCGGCGAGCCGCCGTGCGTGTCCTGGCGGGCCAGCGAGAGGAACTCGTCGCGGCCGATGCCGAGCTGCGGATAGAAGCGCGAGAAGTACTTCTCCATGAG